>JAPPHW010000133.1 GCA_028820945.1 Defluviicoccus sp. | reverse complement strand
TTAATCCGAGCGGATCAGCCCAAAATCGCCGCTGAAAGCCTGCGCCCGCTCAGCGCCGACAATGGGACAACGCCCAGGGGAGAAAACGATGTCATCGCGCGCCGGAAGCGTCCTTCTCGTGGGCAGCGTTCCCTTCGAAACGGTCGACGACGTCCTCGAAACCTGCTCCGCCTCGCTGGGCGCGCGTGCCTACGCGCTGCCGGACGGCGAGGTCGGGCATCGCAGGAACTGGGTCCAGGCGCTGCCGCACCTGACCTACTCCAGGAACCCCGACCTCGACCCGATCCGCGTGGTGCCGCCAGACCGGGTGAAAAGCCCGGAGGGCCACGACCCGGAGCTGATGAAGGCGACGCGGAGCACCTACAGGCTGAAGCCCGGCGTCACGGAAACCGCGCTCGACCTCCCCTACGCCCGGGAGGCCATCGCCTCCTACGGCATCTATCGGCGGCTCCGGGAAGAGGGCAAGGTCGAGGCCGGCATCCCCTTCCAGGTTTCGCTGCCCTGCACGATCGACGCAACGGTCGGTTTCTTTCCCGACCCCGACGATCATCCGGTCGCGATCCGCGCCTACGAAGAGGCGATCCGGGCGGATATCGCGAAAATCCTCGAGCACATTCCGGAGGACGATCTGGTGGTCCAGTGGGATTACTGCTCGGAGGTGCTCGATATCATGGGCGCGCGCCGGAACTATCTCGACGGCCAATCGGGCGTGGACGATCTCGCCACCGAGGAACGGATACGGCGATACACCTCCCGGGACTACCTCGCCCCGATGACGGAGACGATTCCCGAAACGGTGCCGATGGGCTACCACCTTTGCTATGGCACCTGGGGCGGCTGGCCGATGGCCGAAGTGGAGGACCTCTCGCTCTGCGTCCGGCTCGCCAACGCGCTCAGCGCCAACACGCCCCGGCGGGTCGACTTCTTCCACCTGCCGTCCATGCGGGACGCGGACGAAGATTTCTTTCGTCCGCTCCGGGACCTGAAGGTGGGCGACGCCAGGACCTTCCTCGGTATCGAGCTGGCGGACGGCGTCGACGCGATGATGCGGCGGGCGGACGCCGCCAGGAAGTTTCTGCCCGAATTCGGTGTGGCGCACTATTGCGGCTATGGCCGCGAGACGCCGGACAGGGTGCGGGAGCTGCTGACCGATATCGCCTCGGGCGCCGACCGGCTGGCGGGCTGAACGGGCGAAGGCGCGAGACCATGGACGTCGCGATCGGCGGCGGCGGCATCGGCGGTCTTGCCACCGCCCTGACGCTGCACCAGCTGGGCATCGGCTGCACGGTCCACGAATCCGTGCGCGAGATCGAACCGATGGGTCTCGGCATCAATCTACAGCCCTATTGCGTGCGAGAGCTGTTTCAGCTCGGGCTGGAGAATCGGGTGCGAGACCTGGGCATCCCGGCCCGGGGACTCGCCTACTACACGCGGCGCGGCCAGCATGTGCTGACCGAAAAGCTTGGCTCCGAAGCCGGCTATGACTGGCCTCAGTTCCACATGCACCGGGGCGCCTTCCACGCGATGCTGGCAGACGAGGTCCGGCGGCGCCTCGGCGACGACGCATTGAAGCTCGGCCACCGCCTCGACCGGATCGAACGGTCCGGCGGAAAGACCGTCGCGCATCTGGTGGACCGCGATACGGGCGAGGCCCTCGATCCCGTCAGCCCCGGCGTTCTGATCGGCGCCGACGGTGTGCACTCGACCGTTCGCGCCCACTTCTATCCCGACGAGAGACCGCCGCACTGGAACCGCGTCATCATGTGGCGGGGCGCGACCGACGACGTCCGGATTCTGGACGGCCGAACGATGGTGGTCACGGGTACCTACCGGCAGAAGTTCGTCGCCTACCAGGTAAAGAAGCCGCCGGCCGACCGCAGGCCTGGCAAGCCGGACATCATGCTCAACTGGATCTGCGAGCTGATCATGCCGGAAGGGACGGATTACCGCGAAGAGGACTGGAATCGCGCCGGTTCGATGGACGATTTCGCCGGCGCGTTCGTCGACTGGGAGTGCGACTGGGCGAACGTGCCGGACATCGTCGCCCGCAACGTCGGCATCTGGGAATATCCGATGGTCGACCGCGATCCCCTGCCGCGATGGGTATTCGGCAACGTGGCCCTCCTGGGAGACGCGGCCCACCCGATCACCCCGCTGGGCTCCAACGGAGCCTCGCTCGCCCTCGTCGACGCACGGATATTGGGCCGCGAACTGATCGCGAACCCGGGCGACCCGGAGGCTGCGCTCAAGGCCTACGAGGCGGAGCGGTTGCCCGCCATGACCAGGGTTCTGGGAGGCAACCGAAGGGGCGGGCCGGAACAGTTCATGCCGCTGGTCGAGGAGCGCGCGCCGGACGGTTTCGATGACATACGCGAAGTGCTGAGCGAGGAGGAGCTCGACATCGCCCGGAACAACCGGGCGTTGACGGGCCTCACGACGGGCATCGTCAACAACGTCCGCTCGCTGATACCGCCCGACCGCTATGCGAACCGGCGATAGGCCCGCGTCGCCGGCGGTGCGACGCTGACGGCGGACGCCCGAGGTCCCGGCGACCGGCTCCGCCGGCCGGTTCGATTTCGGCCGGCCTTACCCTTCCGCCGCTTCCAGGTGCTGGCGGAACAGGTCGGGGATGGTGTCGGTGGGCCGGCGGCCGAACCCGCATTCCGTGGCGATGCCGAAATCGCGCACGACCCTTTCCGCCGCGGCGATGCGGCGGCGCGTCCCCGCTATGCCGCCGGTCATGTGAACCAGGCCGAGATAGAGCTCGCAACCGGGCTTCAGCCGGAGATCGGCGAGCGGGACGAAATATGCCTCGTCGTCGCGTTCCTTCGGCACCGGCATGTGGATCCAGTCGATCGAACGCCGCGCCCGCGCGGATACGCCGTTGGCCACGGCGACGAGGTGACCCGTATCGGCCGGTTCGCAGAAATGCCTGTGTCCGGAATCGCCGTAGCACAGGTGAATGCCGGCTTCGACTTCGGCCGGCAGCAGGTCGATCAGCCCGGCCAGCCGATCCGCAATCCCGCCAAGCATGTCGTCGCCCAGGTGGCCGGGAAAGACCTCTTCGATCAGCGCGAACTCGACCGCCGCCTCCCACTGGATGGCAAGTTTCGCCGCCGGAACCGCGGCCAGTATCCGTTCCAGCTCGCCGGCCAGCGCGCGGGCGTAAGCCTTTTCGAACAGATCGCGCGATGCAGGCGCGATATAGGCGCTCGCAACCGAGAGCGGCGTCGGAAGTCCGACCTGGAAACGGGTATCCGGCGGGATCGTGCCCTCCTCCGTCAGCTGCCGGAACGTCCTATACGAGGCGATCGCCGCCTCGGCGTAGCCCAGATCGGGCAGCTCGACGGCGTCGGCCGAGGTCACGCCCTCGACGAGTTCGTAGGGTGGCGCCGGCACGTAGACCGGAACGATATCCGCGAGCCGGAACTGGGGGCTCCGGCCGATCCGCGCATGCTGCCATTTGATCCAGCTGTCCCGTTCGCCGACTTCGCCGTCGGGCAGACGTTTCAGACGCGGACCGAGATGACGCGCGGCGGCGCGAAACATTTCTTCGGCGGTGGCGAAGGGAGCGCTGCCGACGAGGTGTATGTTCCGCATTTCGTCCGTTCCCCTCATGCATAGCTCAGCGCGCCGCGGCCGAGCAGCGTTTCGTCCCGAAGCGCATCGAAGATCGTCTCCACTTCGGTGAACGGCACGCGCATCCCGATCACCGGTTCCACCGGACCGCGCGCCATCATTTCCATCGTCTCGATCAACTCCGCGCGCGTCGAATGCCGCGAGCCGGTGATCACTTGCTCGGTCAGGACCAGCCGGAAGGGTTCGAAGCTCGCCTTGCCGGTGCCCACGCCGATCGCCACCGCCCGGCCCGACGTCGCGAGGCTGTCGATCGCCGCGGTAAATGTTTCTCCGTGGCCGACATAGTCCACCGCTGCGTCGACGCCCCTCCCCCCGGTCAGGCGCCGCGCTTCCTCGGCCACGTCCTCGACCGCGCGCACGTTTATCGTTTCCTCGGCACCCCATCGCCGCGCGAGATCGAGCTTCTCTTCCGAGACATCCGCCGCGATCACCCTCGCGCCGAACAGCCTCGCCACCTGCACCCCGTGAATGCCGACGCCGCCGCCCGCCCCGATCAGCAGGACCGTGTCGTTCGGGACGACACATGCGCGCTCGCGCATGCAGTGCCAGTTGGTGTTGACGGCATCGGCCGCGACCGCCGCCGCCTCGTCGCTCAGCCCCTCCGGGATCGGCAGGAAATTCTCCGCCGGCAGGCAGACATATTCGGCAAACCCGCCGTCCCGCTCGCCGCCGACATAGCCGGCGAAATTCTCGCACAGCGTCTCGCGACCGCCGCGGCA
>JAPPHW010000210.1 GCA_028820945.1 Defluviicoccus sp. | reverse complement strand
TCGCGTCCATCTCGCGCTGGTTGAAGCAGGCCATCAGCTCGCCGTCCGAATCCTTCCGGTGCAGCCCGTCGAGCGCGATCTTGACGAAATCGACGCGGTCCTTGACCTGCATGCGGATCTCTTCGATCGCCTCGTCGGTGTTGCGGACCAAAACGCCGACCGAGCTCTCGGGAACGCCGATCCAGGTCGGATACCAGTCCGCGAGCCCCTGGCGCGCCGTGATCTGGCGGCCCGAGGTGGTGATGCGCGGCCCGTCGAACATGCCGGCGTTGATCGCGTCGCGGACGCCGACCGTCGTGCGCCCGGTCGAGGCCGGATCGGCGATCGACGTGTAGCCCGCCTTCATCACCGTCTGCGCCGCCCGGAGCGCGCGCAGCGCCCGGTATTCCGGCGGCGAGAACATGTCGATGTCCTCATTGGCCTGGGCGTCGCCGTAGCTCAGGTGGACGTGGATGTCGATCAGCCCCGGCATGACGAAGTCCGCGCTGTGGTCGACGACCTCCTCGCCCGGCCTCTGGTCCGGTGCTTCCGCGGACGGCCCGACATAGGCAATCCGGTCATCGTCGATGACTACGGTCCTGTCGGTCTTCGCGGTCTCGTCGAGCCCATCGAACAGCGTTCCGCAGATCAGGTGCTTGCGCATGTCTTCCTCCGTACCCGCCGCCTTGCGCTCAGATCGGAATGGCGATCAGGTTGTTGATCATGCCGTGATCGCAGACGACGACGCGCTCCCTGAACAGCGCGCGCCCGTCGCCTGCCACGATAACGTCCCGGTAGGCGCCGGTCGAGAACACGGCCATCGTGCCGTCGCGCATCGTCCGCGTCACCAGATAGTTCGAAACGACCCGGTATTCCCCGCCTTCCGAGCCGAGGACGCGGATCGCGCTCACCATGTGGCGGTAGCGGTGCGGCTCGAACACGTTGGCGTGGCGGACCGAGACCACGCGGTCGAGCAGCATCGCGCGGGAATCGCACCAGACCAGAGAAGCCGGCAGGCCGCGCTCCTCGTTGTCGCGCGTCGCGATCCGGTAGAGGCAGGGATCGGTGAAGAAACCCGGCCAGTCCTCCAGCCGGTCGTCGTCGATCGCGTGCACGTATTCCGTCATCAGCGCGGCGACCGCGGCCGGCACGTGCGCCGACTCCTGGACCAGGGTCGCCATCAGACGCCCATCAGCGCGCGGTAGGCGGTCCAGAAGCCGCGCACGCCGCATTCCGAGGCGCGGCTGTTGACGATGCTCTCGATCGACCGGCCGGCCATTTCCATCACCGAGGACTTGTCCTTGTCGCCCTTGATCCCCTTCTGGATCAGCGACCCCACCATCCCGTCCTCGAGCGAGATGTAGCCCGAGGGTCCGATCAAATTGCCCTGCTTGAGCCGGATCCGGGTCTGCTCTTCGTCGTCGTCGGCATAGCCCAATACGGTCCACACCAGCTCCGAGCCCGCCGGACCGCGCGGCACGAGATAGCGGGTCGCGATGGTGTTGTGGATCTGCTGCAGGACGAAGTTGGGAAAGGCGGTCTGGATCGCCGTCGTGATGCCGTCGCCGAACTCGTCCCACTGCTCGATCACCGAGGCGTCGTTCAGGCCGAACCCGTCGAAATCGTCGCCGCCGCTCCGGAACGCCTCGGTCTCGTACACCTCACCGTGCCGGTCGGTCGCCATCTTCGACCAGCTGAGGTGATGCCAGCCCCGCTCGCTCATCTCGATCGCGCCCTCCATGGTGAAGCGGTTGAGCTTCAGCCGCGTCGCCCAGGCGTGCAGGATCGTCGCGTGGTAGGGGTCGCTCGCGTTCTCGAAATAGAGCTTCCAGTTGGAATCGAGGTGCTGGCTGTAATAGCCCAGCACCTTGAAGGGGCGCGAGGTCATCCGGCGGTAGTTCGCCATCAGCCGTTCGCCGATATAGGCCTCGAGCGGCGGCGTTTCTTCCGAAAACGTGCCGAAGATTATCCCGCCCAGGCTCTCGACGCGCAGCCGGTCGAGCCCGTTCGCCGCCATGTCGAACGACTCCGGCATCCCGCCCTTGCCGTTGATCCCCCGGGCGAAGGGCACGCTCTTCAGGCAACCGTCCAGGTCGTACGACCAGTTGTGGTAGATGCACATCAGCCGCTCGACCCGTCCGAAGGGCTCGAACAGCAGCATCGTCCCCTTGTGGGCGCAGCGGTTGACCAGCGCGGCGATCCCGCCATCGGCGTTGCGCAGCACGATCACCGGCGTATCGCCGACATCGATCAGCCGGTAGCAGCCGGGCTCCGGCAGTTCCGCTTCCAGCCCGAGATAGTGCCAGACCGGCCCGCGAAAGATCCGCCGCATCTCGGCCGCGTAGACGTCGGGATCGGAAAACACCGCATAGGGCGCCCGCGCGACGCCTTCCTCGGGCCAGTCGATCAGGGTGTCGGTTTCGGGCATCTCGGTGCTCGTTCCGCCGTCCCGCCGGTTCATCCGTCTGCCTGTACCAGCCCGACCGTCAGCCGCGTTCCGGTCGCTTCGGCGTAGCGGCGGAGCGTGGCGAAGGACGGCGACACCCGGCCACCCTCCAGCCGCGCGATGGCGGATTGGGTCGTGCCGAGGCGCTGGGCGAGCTCCGCCTGGGTCAATTTCGCCGCCGCGCGGGCGCGAACCAGCGCCTCGATCAAGGCGAACTCGTCATCCGCCAGCGCGTATTCCCGGCGGAACTCCGGATCCTCCATGAGGCGTTCTTTCAGATCCTTCAGCTTTGTCATTACGTCCATTCCATGGCCACAATACAGCGTATTCGCTATATGGAATCCAGCGGCCGCGGCAACGCCAAGACCACCTTACGCGTCGGTCCCCGGTACCTTCACGCGCGCTGTGTGAAGGTCACGAATATCCTCGAAAACCTCATCCGTCGGGACCGCGCGCGCCGGATCGTCCAGCATCGCCGCAGCGACGGGAACCACTTCTTCGCGCAACCAGTGTTCGACCGCGGCGTCGCGTTCCTGCAAGGCGCGCAGCCCTGCCCGTATGACTTCGCTACCGGAGGCGTAGGCGCCCGAAGCAACCAGGCTGTCGATATACCTTGCCTGTTCGCTCCGAAGGCTGAAGGTCCGTTTGTGGGATACCGCCATTGTGCCGCCCCTACCCGCCAATAGTTAGGGGATTATGTAGGAGAGTGCCGAAGGTCCCGCGCCGGCAGACCTACTTGGCCGCCCTCGGCCGGTCGATGTAGCCGATGCTGACGGGCCGCGTGAGCGCATCGACCGACGGCCTCCTCGAAGGTCGCGTCGACCCGCATGTCTTCCTCCAACTCCTTCTTGCCCGGCCGGTAGGACGGGCGAACGATCTCGACCTCGCGAGGCTTCCTCCTCGGGGTTTCGGGCATGCTACTCCCCTGCGGCCGGGCGTTCCCGATCTATCAGAAACCTGGTCAGGGTATCGACGGACCCTTCCAATTTGGCGAGCCGTTCCCGCACGCTGGCCATGTCCCGATGCAAGGTCCACAGGAACCCGAGAAACGCCACGGCGACTGCGAGGACCGCCCATTCGAAGGTGGACATGATCGGAACTCTCCTGCACCGCAACCACACCGAGCATATCGGAAAACTCTCGCATTTTTCCAGCAAATTCCTCTGACACCCGTCCGGATCGGCTACAGGCTCCCGCTTGCAACATCATGCGGACCCGCTCTGTCGGGTCGCCTGCCGGCACCGGGTCATGCTAGGCTTCGTCCATGCCCGACGGTCTCGAAAGGTCGCAGGATTTCTTTGCCGCTCTCGAAGCGCGGCGCGCCGGCATCCTCGATTCGTGCACCAAGTGCGGCGCGTGCGTGGAGGTCTGTCCGATGCCGGAGCCGGCCGGGCTCGACGTTTCCGACGCCGAAGCGGTGGCGTCCGGCGTCATCGAGCTGATCCGCACCGGGGAGGGGCCGGACGTCGCGCGCCGCTGGGCGGAAATCTGCACCGGCAGCGGGCACTGCATCCCGGCCTGCGAATACGGCGTCAACCCGCGCTTCATGCTGGCGCTCGCGCGCATCGCGGATCTCAGGACCGCACGCCCGGCGGAAGACCTCAGGACCGGCGGCGGCAAGCAGTTCGGCGCGATGAGCCGGGGCGTGCGGACGCTCACACGGCTCCAGCTTCCTCCCGACCTGCTCGCGCGGCTGGGCCAGATCGATGCGCTGGCGCCCGAGCCGGAGAACCCGGAAACGATCTTCTATACCGGCTGCAACGTCCTGAAGACGCCGCATATCGCGCTTCTCTGCCTTGACGCGATGGATGCGCTCGGAGTCGAGTACGTCGTCCGGGGAGGGCCGAGCTATTGCTGCGGCGTCTACCAGTTCCGCTCGGGCGATCTGGAGAAGTTCGCCGACCTGTCGGGGCGGACCATCGACCGCTTCGCGGAATCCGGCGTCGACGAGGTG
>JAPPHW010000234.1 GCA_028820945.1 Defluviicoccus sp. | reverse complement strand
CTTTGTGGGGGGGGGGGGGGTTTGGGGTGTGGGGGGGGGGGGGCGGGTTTTTGGGGGGGGGCGCCGCGGCCCCGGCGCGGGGGGGGGGGGGGGCCGCCCCCGGGCCGGAGGGCGGTTCAGACGCGGCGCAGGAACTCGGGGATGTCGCCGTGGTCGTAGCCGTTGACCTTGCCGGCATGGCTTGCGATCTCCGGGGGTGCCGGCGTGCCGGCCGGCTCGACGTCTGCGCCGTCGGCTTCGGCGGTTCGAACGTCGTCGCAGGCCGTGGGATCGGTCTCGTCACCCGCCGGCGCGTCGTCGCCGTTCCCGTTGCCGTTCGTGGCGGCGGCCGCCCCCGGGGCCTCGATGCTCTCGGCCGCGGAGACCGGCTGCGGCGGATCGGCGGGTGCACCGGCGCTCCCCGGTTCCACCTGCTCGGCGCCGGCGCCTTGCGGTCCCGGCGACGGTTCCGGATCGGCCGCGGAGTCCGCCGCCTCGGCGGGCGCCGCCGTCTCCGCGCCGGCATCCTCGACGCCGGCGTTGCCCGCGTCGAACGCCTTTAAGCCGGGCGGCGTCCAGGCCAGCGCGGCCGCGTGGGCGTCGGCCGTGATCCCGAGCGGAGGGCTGCCGGCCGCGAAGGCCTCTTCCATCGCCTTGGCGAGCGCGGCCTTCTTGCTCTTGGCGCGCGCCGAGACCCATGCCGGCCCCAGGGTCTCCCTGGCGATGTCGAGGATGCGGCCCTTGTTGATCCGCGACCACAGCATGTCCGCGGTCGGACGCACGTGGCCCGCGAAGTCGATGTCGAGCCGGGCGACGGTGGCTTCCAGTTCGGGACGCGCCTGGGGCTCGAAGGCCAACTGGCCCTTCAACGTGCGCGCCACTGAGGCCGCGAACAGCGTCTGCTTCTGGGCCTCCGGCAACGCGCGGAGGGCCGCGAAGGATTCGCCGTCGTCCTCGATGGTCAGCCAGTCCAGCGGCAGGCCGGAGCGGTCGGCGAGCATCGCCTCGCCCGGGCTCCAGGCGCCGAAGTCCCGGTCGTTCATGCGCATCGTGGGCCGGTCGGCGGTCTCCGTGATGGCGATGTCGAGCGCCTCGGCTTGGTCGCCGCGGGTGAACACGGCGCGGCCGAGCTGGAACAGCATGAGATCGAATGCGGCCTCGAAGTCGTTCCCGAGATGCGCCTTGACCAGTGCCGTGCGGATCGAACGGAGGTCGTCGGCAAGCCCGATCCCGACCCCGGCTTGCTTGCGCGCCTCGGCCCGCGGATCGGGAGGAGACGCGATGGGCGCGGAGATTGCGGTTCCCTGGAGCCGAACGGGCTCGGTGGCGTCGTCGTCATGGCCGTCAACGGCGTTGCCGTCGGTGTTGCCGGAATCAGCCGGCTTCGGCATGTCCTCGGGCCGGACCAGGCCCCCGATGACCCGCAGCTCGCCGTTCCAGGCGATGGTGGCGATGGCCCCGGCGATCGCGTAGTCCTCCGCCCGATAGGTCTCGCGGGCCTCGATCGCCGCGCTGATCTCGCCCATGCGGGTCTCGATGGCGCCGGCCTCCTCCGCGAGCGCCTCGGTCCACTCGTCTTCGTCGAGATCGGCGAGTTCGTCCTCGCGGGTGCGCAACCGATCGAACTCGGCCGTCTCCTCCTCGGTCGGCTCGGCGGGCTCCGGCTGGATGCGCCCGTAACGCGCGAGCGAGGTCCAGTCGACCTCCGGCATGGCCGTTGCCCAGCGCCAGCGGGTCTGGAGGTCCTTCACGGTATCGCCCAGCTTCTCCATGGTGAGCTTCTGCAGGAGCGCCGGGTCCTCCAGCCAGATCCCGCTGTCGTCCTCGGCAGCGAAGAGGTCCCGCAACACCGGTCCGCCCGCGGCCTCGTAGGGGTCGATGCCCACGAAACGGGCCATGGCGGAGTTCGCCGGAATCCGCTTCTCGGTCAGCAGGCGTTTCACCTCCCAGGGGGCCGGGCGGTAGCTCTGGTTCGCCACCTGCTCCCAGACAGCCATCTGCCGGCGGTGATCGGTCGTGACCGTGAACGCCTTGAGCGTCTCCAGGTCGATCTTGTCGGCCCGGTAGGCATCAAGGAGTTCCGGCGCGGCGTTGCCGAGCCGCAGGCGCTGTTCGACCAGGCGCGCGGAGATGCCGAACCGGGCCGCGATGGCCGCGACCGTGACGCCGGATTTGGCAAGCTTCGTGAAGGCTGCCACCTGGTCTGCGGGATGCATGGCGATGCGTATGACGTTCTCGGCGAGCGACAGCTCACTGGATGCGGCGTCGCCCTTGACGACCAGGCAGGGCACCGGATGGGCGGCGTCGAGCACGCCGTCCGCGGCGAGCGCCTTCAGCGCCGCGAGGCGACGGCCGCCCGCGACCACGGCATAGCTGCCGCCGCTTGGGCCATCGCTTCGGACGACCAGGTTCTCAATGAGCCCGTGGCCCGCGATGGAAGCCTTCAACTCGGCCTCGGCGGCCGCGTCGGGCGGCGTCTTGCGCACGTTCTCCGGCGCGACGGACAGCCGGTCGAGCGCGACCGGGCGGATCGCCGGCTCGTGGATCGTTGCGGTATCGTTCATGTGGTCCTCCATGCGTGGGGGTTGGTGGCCGTGGCGGCGGCTCTCGCGAGGCCTGTCCCGCCGCCCGGCCCCGAGCCAGGCTCCGCCTCCGGGCGTTGTTCGTGCGGTGATGCGGCGCCGGTTGCCGGCCGCGGACGGGGTGACTCATGGCTTGGCGCTCTCTTCGGTGCGGAGCCCGTCGGATAGGCCGGGCGTTCCGGCGGCGGGTTCGGCTGGAATGCCGGTCAGCTCCGGAAGCGGAACGCCCGACGGCGACAGCGTGTGGCCGATACGCTTCTCCAGCGCGGCGTACCGGCGATAGAGCGCAGGGCGAAGTTCGGCGGCGCGGCGTAAATCGAAGCGCGACGAGAAGATGCAGAAACTGCACGAACATCGCGTCATCCCCTGGGCATACACCCAGTGCGGCGACTGTCCGGCGTCGCGGATGACCCGGAACGCGTCGGCCTCGGTCAGATCGAAGATCGGCAGCCAGTCGAACCATTCCCGGCCGGCGCGGGAATTGCGGTCGTTGCGTTTCCAGGGAATGCGCTTGGCGCGGTCGGTGCTCTCGTCTCGTCGCAGTCCCATGGCGCTGACCAGGCGGCCCTCAAAGCGGGGATGAGCCTTCAGGTAGCGGCGCAGTTCGCGCTCGATCGGGCCCCGCTTATGGCCCGCCGTACACCACCGCTGGTGGATTCCCGGCCATTTTCCGCGCTCCTCGACCTGGTCGAGCAAGGTCCTTCCCGACGCCACAGGCGCGAATATCAGCCGAACGTCGGCCGGTATCGTGTTCTCGATGTGCTCGATCGTGCCCGGCCACTCGACCACGCGGAGCGGGGCGTGAACCACCACCAACTGGTCGTGAGGCACGATCCGGGCGAGCAGGATCGTCATGGCCTGGCTGTCCTTGCCCCCAGACGAATTGATGGCCACGAGGGTGCCGCGACGGATCATGTCGCGGCATTCGGGCGGAATGTGGAGGTCGGCAGCGGGCCGGCGGCCGCGTGGCGGGCTCACGTTCGTGCCTCGCGTCCGTCATGGTCGGTCAGCGTCATCGCCGCGGTCGGCCAGATGAAGAGCGGGCGGATGAGAACTTCCGGTTCACCGCCGTCTTCAGCGGGAGGACTGAGGTTGACAGCGGCGATGGCCGCAGTGGCTTCGCCGTCGACGAAGCACGAGACGAGACAGAAATTGTCGAACCGGCCGCTGGTCAGGGCCTCGAACGTGCGGCGATGATCCTCGGTGATATTGGTGTCAGGCATGGTGGTGACCTCCTTGGCGGTGGCGTGGAGGAGTTCGGCCTCGGGGCCCTGGACTCGCCCAGTCCAAGCCGACCGCCACCTTCCGGCGGCGCGCGGCGCGTTGGTGGAGAGCGAAGCGGCCGAGCCCTGCTGACGGGACAATGCCGCGAACGGATCAGCGAAGGTGATCGTCGTCGTGGAGCAGTTCATTCTCCATTTCGCGAAGCGAGGAATAGCGGCCCGTACGCCATGTCCACTCGTGGAGGTCGTCGTCGTCCGGCGGCAACTCGTAGGCGTGGAAGGAGCTCGAGTCGCGATGGCGGGACCCCCGCCACAGGGCGCCCGCCAGGCTTGCAGCGACGGTCCAGACTATCGCCGCCATACAGAGGGGACCGATGCGCTCCGCGCCCGCGTCGAGCGCCAGTGCGGCGGCGGAGTAGACGGCGGTCAGGGCGAGCCCGCCGAGCACCAGGGCGCGGACGCGCCAAGTGATCCGGCGCAAGGGGCGATCCGGTCCGTTGTCCTGAGCTGTGACTGCTCGTGTCATGTTCATGCCTCCACTCTGCCGGCCGGACCGGCGCGGCCGGTTGAGGCGGCGTGGCGCTGATTGAAGAGTTGGGGGAGGA
>JAPPHW010000446.1:1939-4391 GCA_028820945.1 Defluviicoccus sp. | reverse complement strand
CCGGTCGCGGTCGGCGCGCTCGCCGCCAACGCCGAGATCTATTCAATCGGCATGGGCGTTCCGGTGGACGAGATCGGAAGGACCTGGCAGCGGGCGATGCGGGACCCGATTCCGCCTTCTGTCGTTGCCGATGCGCCGTGCCACGATGTCGTGCTGACCGGCGAGGCGCTGCGCGGGGAGGGGGGCGGTCTCGATGCGATCCCGGTGCCGATCTCGACGCCGGGCTACGACGCGGCGCCCTATCTGACGGCGACCTGCTGCATCTCAGCCGATCCCGATACCGGGGTGCAGAATATGGGCACTTACCGGGCGCAGCTGAAGGCGCCGGACCGGCTGGGCCTCAAGATGTTCGTCGACCTGGGGCAGGGCGGCTACGACCACTGGCTCAAGTGCCGGGATCGGGGACGGACGCTCGAGATGGCGATCGTCGTCGGCTGCCCCCCGCCCATCGCCTATTGCGCGCCGCAGAAGATCGCCTTCGGCACCGACGAGCTCGCCGTCGCGGGCGGGATCGTGGGCCGCCCGATCGCCGTCGTCCGGGCGAAGACGATCGACCTGATGGTCCCCGCCGAGTCGGAGTTCGTTATCGAGGGGACGATCGATACCGAGTACCTGGAGCCCGAGGGTCCGTTCGGCGAGTCGCACGGCCACATCAATCTCGAGGAATACAACTTCATCTTCGAGGTGACCGCGATCACCCACCGCCGGAACGCGGTCTTCGCCTCCATCATCAGCCAGGTGACGCCGTCCGAATCGAGCGTCGTCAAGCGGGTCGCCTACGAGCCGCTGTTTCTCGAGCACCTGCGCGATCACCTTGGCATCAAGGGCGTGCGGCGGGTCTCGATGCACGAGCCGCTGACCAACCTCCGCCGCGTGATCGTCGTCCAGGTCGCCGAGGACACGCCGAGGACCGAGGTGTGGCGCGCGCTCTACGGCACGACGTCCTTCCAGCAACCCTGCGGCAAGTACGCCATCGCGGTGAACGAGGACATCGACCCGGAGAACGCGGACGCGGTGTTCTGGGCGATGGCCTACCGGTCCAACCCGGAGCGGGACACGGCGATCCTGCCGCATCGCGACCGCGGCCACGGGCCGAAGGGGACGGAAGAGGAGTCCTCGCTCCTGATCGACGCGACGCTGCGCGGCCCGTTGCCCCCGGTGGCGCTGCCGAAGCGGGAATACATGGAGCGCGCGCGGGATTTGTGGGACGAGCTCGGCCTGCCGGCGCTCAAGCCGGAGCCGCCCTGGCACGGCTATTCGCTGGGAGACTGGTCGGAGAAGTGGGACGAGGACGCGCGCCGCGCGGCCGGCGGCGGCTGGCGCGACAACGGGGAGCGCGCGCGCCAGAAGCGGCGGAGCGGGGTGCGCCCGAACGATCTGCTGCGGGACGGGGAGGAGGGCGCGGAATGAGCGGCCACAGGATCGCGGTCATCGCCGGCGACGGGATCGGCACGGAGGTCATGCCGGCCGGCATCGGCGTCCTGGAGGCCGCCGCGCGGCGTTTCGGCATTGCGCTCGACTTCACCGAATTCGAGTGGAACTGCGCGACCTTCGAGGAGACCGGCCTAATCATGCCGGAGGACGGTCTCGACCGGCTGGCCGGGTTCGACGCGATCTATCTCGGCGCGGTCGGAATGCCGGGCGTGCCGGACCATGTCTCGCTGTGGGAGATGTTGATTCCGATCCGGCGGCGCTTCAACCAGTACGTCAACCTGCGCCCGGTGAAGCTGTTCGAGGGGGTGCGCTCTCCGCTCGCGGATCGCGGCCCGGACGACATCGACATGATGATCGTGCGCGAGAACGTCGAGGGCGAGTACTCGCAGATCGGCGGCCGACTCTATCCCGGAACCGAGCACGAGGCCGCGATCCAGCAGGCCGTGTTCACCCGGCGCGGGTGCGACCGGATCATGCGTTTCGCCTTCGATCTCGCCGGCACCCGACCCGCGAAAAAGGTGACGTCCGCTACCAAGTCGAACGGCATCATCCATTCTATGCCCTACTGGGACGAACGCTTCGCCGCCATCGCCGCCGAGTATCCCGGCATCGAGACCGACCGGTACCATATCGACATCCTGACGGCGCATTTCGTCGCCCATCCCGACTGGTTCGACGTCGTGGTGGGCTCCAACCTGTTCGGCGACATCCTGTCCGACCTCGGCCCAGCCGTGGCCGGTTCCATCGGCCTCGCCGCGTCGGGCAACATCAACCCCGAGAAGGAGCACCCCTCGATGTTCGAGCCGGTGCACGGCTCGGCGCCCGACATCGCCGGGCAGGGCATCGCCAACCCCATCGCCCAGATCTGGTCGGGCGCGATGATGCTGGAGCATCTGGGCCACGCGGACGCGGCGGCGGCCATCGTCGAGGCGATCGGGGCCCTGCTCGCCGGGGACGGCCCCCGAACCGCCGACCTCGGCGGAACCGCGACCACGCGCGAGGTCGGCGACGCGCTCGC
>JAPPHW010000446.1:0-1839 GCA_028820945.1 Defluviicoccus sp. | reverse complement strand
TCCCGGCGTTCCTGCCAGACGGAATGGAAATTCCCCGCGAACATCAGCGCGGCGCCGAGGAAGACGAATATGCTGACCGGCTCCCTGTATACCGCGTACGCGACCAGGCCCGCCAAGGGCAAGCGCAGGAAATCGACCGGCATGACCACGGTCGCGTCCGCGAGCGAGAAAGCCTTCGCCATCGCATAGTGCGCCGATAGGCCGGTGCACCCGATCACGATCAGCCACGGCGCGTCGCTCCAGGCCGGATCGGTCCAGCTCCATATGCAGGCCAGGAAGCCGATCGGCAGCTGCATGATCTGCATCCAGATCACGATGGTCAGCGTGCCCTCGGTGCGGGTCAGCGCCTTGGCGATCACGTTGGAGGTAGCGAAGCAGAGCGCCGAGCCGAGGACGACGAGCGCGGCGAGCTGCACCGCCTCGACTCCCGGCCTGAGGATTATCAACACGCCGACGAATCCGCTGACCACGGCGATAACCCGATGCCGCGACAACCGCTCGCCCAGGAACAACGCGGCCAGCAGGGCGACCCAGACGGGCGTCGAGAATTCGAGCGCGGTCACCGCGGCCAGGGGCAGCATCGCCACGCCGTAGGTCCAGGCCGCCTGGGCGGCGAAGTTCACGCCGTTGCGCGCCATGTGCATGCCGATCCGGTCGGTCCGCAGCAGTCGCCCTCCGCGGGCAACAATGAGGGGCATCACGATGGTGAGCGAGACGCAGCTCCGGAGGAACAGGATCTGGAACACGCCGAGATTTTCCGAGAGCTCCCGCACGGCGATCATCTGCAACAGGAACGACGCGATCATCACGCCCATCCACCCGGTCGCCATGACGAGGGTGTCGTTGAAGAGGCGGGCGCTCATTGCCTGTTTCCCGTGCCCTGCTCTTCCTTGAGGCGCGCTTCCCGGCGGGCCACATAGGTCGTGGAGCCGAAGATCACCGCGGCACCGATCCAGGTCCAGCGGTCCGGCACCTCGGCGAAAATCAGCCACGCGGCAAGCGCCGTGAAGGGCAGCCGGAGGAAGTCGAGCGGCGCGACCACGCTGGCGTCCAGATTGACGAGCGCCCGCGTAAAGCAATAGGGCGCCGCGGTGCCGATCGCGGCGAGCGCGAGGAGGAGCGGTATGTCGGAGAGCGCCGGGCCTTCCCACAGAAAGATCGTCGGCACCAGCGCGATCGCGCCCATCAGAAGGTTCGAATAGAACGCGATGGGAAGTGCCGCGTCGGTCCGGGTCAGCAGCTTTATCATCACCACCGCGCCGCCGTAAAAGGCGGCCGAGCCCAGCACCATCATTGCCGGGGCCGAAATGGGAACGGCGCCGGGCCGAAGCACGATCAGGGCGCCGAGAAAGCCGATCGCCGTCGCCGACCAACGCCGCCAGCCGACCCGCTCCCCGAGGAACATCGCGGCGAAGATGACCGTGTAAAGGGGAAGCGTGAAGTGCAGCGCCGTTGCTTCCGCGAGCGGCATCGCGACGATCGCCTGGAACCACAGCGCCATGCCGCCGAAGTTGAGCGCCGCCCGCCCGATATGGGATTTGAACACGCGGGTTCTGAGCCGCGAAATATCGGTCCAGACGAACCAAGCCAGCAAAACGGCCGTGGCGATCAGCGAGCGGTGGAAGATGATTTCCACCGCGTGCATGTCGGACGAAAGAAAGCGGACGAAGACCGGCGTGAAGGTGAACATCGCCATCGACACGACGGCCCAGGCGACGCCTCTCAGCACACGGCCCGCATGAGCGGTCCCGGCGGTCTGTCTCGGGCTTCTGTCCACGCGCCAATCTAGCGCAGGCCGGTTGGCGCGTCAGTCGGCGCTACTCCAGGATCGTCTCCAGC
>JAPPHW010000417.1 GCA_028820945.1 Defluviicoccus sp. | reverse complement strand
ACGGCGCGTTCCAGCGCCACCGCCAGCATGTGCGCGCCGCCCACGGTCATCTGCGCCTTGGCCGTGCTGGCGAGAAGCGCGGCGATGTGATGGCCGAAGCCGCGCACGCGCAGATCGACTTCGCGCAAACCGTTGAAGAACAGCAGCCCCGCCTGGATTGTCGGATGCGTGAACTCGCTCTCCACGAACTCGAGCGGCGACAGGGCGCTCGCTTCGAGCAGCCGGCGGCCGGCGGCGCTCCGTTCGAGCAGCGCGCGGCGCTCGGCCGCAGGCAATGGCGGTGACGTCGCCTCGGGCACCAGGATGTCGCGCACGATCGGGCGGAATTCGTCGTGCCAGCGCTTCAGCGTCGCGGCGTCCCGCTTCGACAGCGCGGCGAACGAGGCGTGGGTACGCTCGAAATCGGTCCACCATTGCAGCGAGCGCCCGTCCTCCAGCAGCATTGCGACGTTGAGCTCGGGTTCGATGTAGCGCGCGCCGTGGCGGGCGATGTCGAGGTCGCGGTACCACGGCATCCCGGTCAGAGCCCGCTGGAAGAAGCCGTGGGTGTTGTGGCGAAAGCCCGGGTGGCGCGGGTCGTCTACGGTCTCCAGCCCGCCGCCGACGAACGGCCGTCGCTCGATCGTCAGCACCTTCAGCCCGGCGCGCGCGGCATAGGCCTGGAGGATCAGCCCGTTATGCCCGCCGCCGAGGACGATGCCGTCATAGTCGGTCATCCGGGTGCCGAGCTTCAGCGCCGGCGCAGGCGGTCGGCGGCGGCGGCGGCGACGATGACGAGACCGATCGCCACCTGCTGCCAGTAGGAGTGGACGTTGGCCAGATTGAGCGCGTTGGCCAGCACCACCATGATGAACACGCCGATGATCGACTTGTAGAGCTTGCCCTCGCCGCCGAACAGCGAGGCGCCGCCGAGGACGACGGCGGCGATGGCGGTGAGCTCGTAGAACGCGCCGGCGGTCGGCTGGCCCGATTGCAGGCGGGAGGCGAGCATCACCCCGGCGAGCCCGGCAAGCGCGCCGCACCAGATATAGGACGAGGCGCGCACGCGACCCACGGCGACACCCGCGAGATAGGCCGCTTCCGTGTTGCCGCCGGTCGCGAAGACGCGGATGCCGTAGGCGGTGTGGTGCAGAAGCCAGTGGAAGACGCCGAACAGCAGCACCGGCAGCCACACGAGGAAGGGGATGCCGAACAGGCGCTCGATGGCGAAGTCGAGAAAGAGCTCCGGCAGCCCCTCCTCGCCGACGATCGGGCGCCCGCCGGTGATCAGGAAGGTGACGCCCCGGAACAGCACCATCGTGCCCAGCGTCGCGATGAACGGGTTGACGTCGAGCCTGGTGACGACGAGCCCGTTGATGAGCCCGACCAGCGCGCCCACCGCCACGCCCGCCGCGACTCCCGCGACGATGCCGGCCTCCAGCATGGCCATCGCCGTCACGCAGCCCGAAAGAGCCACCACCGAGCCCACGCTGAGGTCGAAGCCGCCGCAGATGATGACGTAGGTCATGCCGATGGTGATGACGGTCATCACCGCGCCCTGCATCAGCACGTTGTTGATGTTGATGGGCGAGAAGAACCGGTCCGAGAGCGCGCTCGCGATCAGGCAAAGGACGACCAGGGCGAGCAGCGGGATCTGGCCCGCGAGCCAGCCGAGCCGGGCTTGTGTCATCCCTTTCATCCTCCGAGCGCCGATCTGAGCGCGCTTTCGGTGTATTCGCCGTCGCGAGAGAAGCGCCCGACGATCGCGCCGCGCCGCATCGCGAGAACCTCATCGCTGACCGCGAGCAGCTCCGCCATTTCCGAGGACGCGAGCGCGATACCGCCCCCGTGGTCCACGAAGCGGCGCATCAGACGGTGGATCTGCGCCTTGGCTCCGATGTCGATACCGTGGGTCGGCTCGTCCAGCAGCAGCACGTCGGCATGCCCGGCGAGCCAGCGCGCGAAGATCACCTTCTGCTGGTTTCCGCCGGAGAGCTGGCGCACCGTCCGGTCGGGGTCGGGCGGGCGGATGTCGACGCTCTCGATCAGGCTTTCCACCAGCCGGTCGATCTCCGTCTTCCTGAGCCGCAGCCCTTGCGCCAGCAAGGGCAGGTTGGGCAGCACGATGTTCTCGCGCACCGTGAGACCCATCACGAGCCCGAGCGCTCGCTCGCCCGGGACCAGACCGATGCCCGCCCGAATGGCATCGGCGGGAGACCCGAGAGCGACCGGTGCCCCCGACTTTTCGATGTGCACGGCGAAGCGGTCCGCGCCGAACAGGCGGTGCAGGAGCTCCGTCGTTCCGCTGCCGAGCAGGCCGGCGAGGCCCAGCACGCGGCCGTCCCCCACCGCGACCTCGGGTTCTTCGGCGAGCGGACCGCGCAGCAGCGTTCCGGCGGAGCCGGAGCCCGCGGATGTGTGGGCGGTCTCGATGTCCCGGCCCGTCATCAGCCTTATGACCTCGTCGCGCTGCCGTTCGCCGCGCGCGTAGCGTTCGACCGCGCGCCCGTCGCGCAGAATGGTGCAGGTGTCCGCCAGCGCATCCACCTCGTCCAGCCGGTGGGACACGTAGACGATCGCGACGCCGTCGGCCTTGAGCGCGTCGATCACCGCGAACAGCCGCTCCACCTCCCGCGCTTCCAGCGCCGCCGTGGGCTCGTCGAGGATCACCACCCGCGCCTCGCGGCTGAGGGCGCGGGCGATCATCACCAGCTGGCGTTCCGCATAACCGAGCCAATCGACTCGCGCGCGCGGATCGATCGCGATGCCGAGGCGCCCCAGCAGCGCCGCCGCTTTGTCCGCCATCGCCGTCCGGTCGACCACGGGAAGGCCGAGGAAACGCCGCGTCGGGACGGCCTGGATCAGGACGTTCTCCGCGACCGTCATCGCCGGGACGACGCGCATCTCCTGGGGGATGACGACGATGCCGCTCGCCAGCGCGTCGCGCGGGCCGGAGAAGCGGCGGGTCCGGCCGTCGACCTCGACCGTGCCGCGGTCGGGGCGGTGGACGCCGCCCAGAATCTTGATCAGCGTCGACTTGCCGGCGCCGTTCTCGCCGATCAGCGCATGGACCTCGCCCGGCCCGACCGCGAACGACACGTCCTCCAGCGCGCGGGTCGCCTGGAACCGCTTGTGGAGACCCCTCGCTTCGATCGCCGCGCCGGTCAATGCGCCGCGATCCATTCGAACGCGGGGCCGACCCAGGGCCCGTTTTCCTCGCCCGCCGCGTAGCATGCCGAGAAATGGTTCCGCCCTGGCATCGACAGCCGCGTCACGTCCCCGCCCGCGTCGCGGAGCGCGCCTTCCATCTCCTCCGCCTGGGTCATCAGGTGCGGGAAATCCTCGCCGCCATGGGCGATCAGGAACGGCGGCGTCGCCTGGATGTCGAGGACGGGGCTCGCCGGGCGGTCGTTCGACTCCGGCCCGAGGAACCGCGGCCGCGCGCTGAGCCCGCTGCCTTCCCCGAAGCGGAAGACGCCCGAGATCGGCAGGCAACCCCGTATGACGTCGTCGGGCAGGCCGCGTTTCGCCTGCCAGTCTTTCCGCACCGCGAGCAAGGCGGCGTAGTGCCCGCCCGCCGAGTGCCCGCCGACGAAAATGCGCGCCGGATCGCCGCCCATCTCCGCGACGTTCCGGTAGAGCCAGGCGACGGCGTCGGCGCTGTCCTCGAAACCCGTGGGGAACAGGTGTTGCGGGGCGAGGCGATAGCCGATGCTGGCATAGACGACGCCGCGCGCCGTCGCGCCCGGCCCGGCGAAGTTGAGATGCTCCTTGTAGCCCGAGGTCCAGCCGCCGCCGTGCATCATGGCGAGCACGGTGCCGTTCGGTTCGCGGGGCGTCTGAATGGCGATCGACCGGTAGGGATCGTCGCCGTAGAGCACGTCGACGGCCGAAACGCCTTCGCCGCGGGACATTGCCTCGTCCGCGAAGGCCTGGCCCACCTCGCTCAACGGTTCCTGCGGCGGATAGTCCTCGATGCGCATGGGCTTCTGCAAGTGACGGGTCGCGGGGAACGGGGTACATAGTTCGGCGCCGCCCGGGGCGAGTCAACGCGCCGGCAAGCCGGAAAGGATTCTCGATGAGCGCTTCCGCCAAGAAACCGTTGTTCCGCGCCGATCACGTCGGCAGCCTGCTACGCCCGCCGGAGCTTCTCGCCGCCCGCGAGAAGTGGCGGTCCGGCACGCTCGACGCCGCCGCGCTGCGCGAGGTCGAGGACGAAGCCATCGCCGAAGTCGTGACGCTGCAGGAGGATCTCGGGCTGGGCGCGGTAACCGACGGCGAGTTCCGCCGCGAGAACTGGTGGATCGACTTCATCTCGGCGATAGAAGGCATCGAGATTTCGAGCCCCGACGAGGCGGCCGGCTTCCAGAAGGCGCCCGGCACCGCGTCGGGCTACGTGCCGAAGAACGTGCGGACCGTCGGA
>JAPPHW010000426.1 GCA_028820945.1 Defluviicoccus sp. | reverse complement strand
GACCGGCCAGACCGCCCCGAGAGGACGATCACGCCCTCCAACTGCCGCATTTAGGCTGAACGGTCTGGGGCAATCGGGCCGATTCCGGTTACGAGCCGGACTGGCCGACCTACAGCCACAGTTCGGCAACGGCCCCGCCTTGAGTCCGGTCGACTTCCAACGGGCGAGCTTCGATATCCGGGCCGCGAACCAAGCGCAGGCCGTTCTCCAGGCGGATTTCCCAAGTCCGCTGGATGAGTTGTGCGGAACTCTACTGGCCGTCAGGATCGCGGATTACGAACAAGGCGTCGACGACTTGGTAGGCTTTAGCCTGAATTCCGCTACGGACGCTGCCGTGTCACCAGTTGGTCTGCAGGCACCCGCCACCGACCGCCGCCCCTACCGCACCAACCCCGCCGGCACCTCGATTCCCTTCTCCTTATAGTACCTCACCGCGCCCGGGTGCAGCTTCGTGTTGATGCCGACGAAGGGCATCTTCATCGTGATGGGCTTGAGGATGACCGACGTCTTGTGCACCTCGTCGAGATTGTCCCAGAAGAGTTTGGTCATTTTGTAGGCCCGCTCGTCGGCCATGTCCTTGTGGACCGAGAGGTAGAAGGTCGCGGCGCCGCCCCTGATCGTATTGTCCCGGTTGACCTGGCCGCTGTAGGTGTTGGCCGGGATGGTGCCGGTGAAGCGCCCGGGCCCCTTCAGCCACTGCTGCCACGCCTCGGTCGAGGTGTCGGATTCGAGAATCCGGAACTTCCTCGAAAGCCCCAACTGCTCGATCATCGCCGCGCCCGGGTTGACCGGCCGGACGAACAGGTCGAGCTTGCCGTCCATCATCGCCTGCAGGCCCGAGCCCCAGTTGAGCTTGATCGCCTTGTAGTCCTTGTTGGGCTCGTAGCCGGTGAGCGCCCGGATCATCGTGGTCACCGTCACCGAGGCCGCGCCCGCCGGCGGGCCGACGAAGACGCGCTTGCCCTTGATGTCCTTCCACGTCCTGATCCCGTCGACGTCGAAGGTCACCGGATGGAACACGACGCCCTGGAAACCGAACAGAGCGCGCACGTTCTTGCCCGCGGCGATCGCCTGCTTGTGGAGCTTCTTCTTGTACATGCGCGAGCCCGCGGCGAGGAACTTGTAGACCGCCGTCGGCATCGCCATCAGGTCGATCTGTCCGCGGCCCAGTTTGAGCGCCGACTTGGTCAGCGTCTGGCTGTCGTTGACCTGGATGTCGATGCCGAGGTCGCGCTTGTAGATCTTGGACGCGACGACGACCAGCGCGTGGCCGGTCGAGCCGGGGTTGCCGGTCTCGGACTTGAGGATGTCCCGCGCGCCCGCGGGGGCCGCCAGGAGCGCGGCGGCGGAGGCGGCGAGGATCGCTGTCCTGAGCCTGGGCATGGTCTGTTTCTCCCTGTTGCTGCGCGGATGGGTGCGGCGGCTCAGGCGGTGAGCTGCCATTCGTTCGACGCGCCGTCGCCGGCGAGCGTGGTGCGGGTCATGTAGCGCGGCTGGTCCGCCGGGTGGCCGAGGCCGCGGTGGAGCACGCATCTGTTGTCCCACAGCACCAGATCGCCGACTTTCCATGTGTGAACGAAGATGCGGGGCGGGCGGCAGGCCTCCTCGCACAGCCGTTCCAGCAGCGCGCGGCTTTCCCCTTCGTCCTCGCCCGCGATGTGGCTCGCGTGGCGGCCGATATAGAGCGCCGGGCGGCCGGTCTTCGGGTGGCGGCGGACCACCGGGTGCTCGACCGGGGGGAGCGCGTCCCACTCCGCCTCGCTCAGCGTCTCGGTGCCGCCGACCTTGCCCTGGCTGTAGGCGTAGCTGTGGACGGCGGACTTGCCTTCGAGCCAGCGCCGCGTGTCCGGGTCGAGCATGTCGTACGCCGCGCGCATGTCGGCGAAGGCGGTCTCGCCGCCGGTCTCCGGCACCACCCGCGCGGCGAGCGCCGAGCCCTTGGACGGAACCCGCTTGTAGGACGAATCGGTGTGCCAGTAGTTGTTGCCCTGGAGGAACAGCCCGTGCGCGCTCTTCGCCGGCCAGAGCGTGCCGTCGTCGCGCATGTTCGAGAGCACGATGATCTCCGGGTCGACGCCGACATTGTTGGCGGTCAGGCTGCGCTCGAGCGGGCCGAGGCGGCGGCTGAACCCGGCCTGGGCCGACTCGGTCAAATGCTGGTCAGGGAACGCGAGCACGGCGTATTCGTCCCACGCCCGCTCGATCGCGCCGAACGTCTCCGCGTCGAGCCGGGCCAGGTCGATGCCCGTCACCACGGCGCCCAGCGTCGCCCCGGTCGGTACGATCTCGAGCCCCATGCCGCTTCTCCTCTGGCTTGCCGCGGATAGAGAATATACCCCCTCCACCGCGCCCCGGAACCCGCCACCCGACATCCCCCCAACCCCCTTGTCCACCCGAAGCCGTCGAACTAGAATGCGAACGCGGGTCAGAAGCATTCGCATCTAGAGTCTTGGGAAGGGTTGGCGATGATCAGAACGATGACAGGGGCGACGGCGGTCGTCCTGGTGGGGCTTCTTGCCGGCGGGGCGCTGGCGGACGGCACGGTCTATTCCGGGTTTCCGGTGACGGTGAAGGGGTATCAGGACAAGAAGACCACGTCGGTGTCCTATGGCGGGCAGATCGCGCGGCACGTGCTGCACGATTCGCTGAAGAAGCTGGCGACCTCTGGAAACGGCAAGCCGAACCCCGAGCTCAAGGCGAAGATGATGGCCTACTACGCCGGCAAGGGCGCCGGGCGGAAGATCCTCGCGCCGGCGAGCAAGGGCAAGTTCGCCGTCAAGCAGAGCGGGATCGACGCGCTCAGCAAGGGCAAGAACCTCGCCGGCAAGACCTACAAGGCGGCCGTCGCCGGGATGCCGAACGGCATGACCGGCCCCGAGCTCATCGCCTTCTGGATCGACAAGGCGTCGTCGGCGAACATGGGGTTCGACGCCGCCAACGGCTACGACTACCCGCAGCTGATCTCCAAGTTCGTCCAGGGCGCGGTGTTCTACAACCGGGCGCTGGATCGGCTCGACGCCGGCGCGGCGCACGCCTGGGACGAGGCGTTCGGCTATTTCGGCACGCCCGCGCACACGTTGAAGCTGACGCCCAAGCAGGTCTACGACATCGCCAAGCAGAGGGACCTCGCCGCCGCCGACATGAACAAGGACGGCAAGGTCGACCTCAAGTCCGAGATGACGTTCGGGCCGGCCTATTACGCGGCCGGGTTCGACGCCTCGGTCTACGACAAGGGCAACCGCACGTCGTACCTGCACACCATCGCCAAGGCCTTCCTCGACGGGCGCAAGCTGCTCGCCGCCGCGAAGGGCGAGAAGCTTAGCGACGCCCAGCGCGCCGAGCTCCGGGGGCATGCGAAGACGATCTCGGACAACTGGGAGAAAGTGCTCGCCGAGGCGACGTTCAAGTACGCCGGTTCGGTCTACAAGGACATGGTCAAGCTCAAGACCATCGTCGACGCCAAGGGGGATCCGGCCAAGGCGTTCCGCGCCTACGCCAAGCACTGGGGCGAACTCAAGGGCTTCGCGCTCGCGCTGCAGGCCGGCAGGAACAATCTGGGCGAGACCGCGACCCGGCTCAACCGGATGATCGGCGCCGGCCCGCTGCTCTTGAACGCGAGCCAGGTGGTCGACATCGACTCGAAGGACAACTACGTGCGCGACCAGGGCCCGGAATGGGGCGAGTACATGCTGCACATGGCCAAGGTGCAGAAGCTCCTGATCGACAAGTTCGGCGTCAAGGCGCGCAACAACGACGTGACCGGAGAGATGAAGGCGCTCTCCGACGCACTCGGCGGCAAGGCCTCGGCCGAGAACGACTGACCCTCCTCCGGCGGAGTCCCGGCGGCGACGTCCGGGCCCCGCCGCTTTTTGCGGGGAACCGCCGGCCATGGAGAGCTTCGTCGTCGAGTGGGTCGAGCGCCTCGCCGACCAGCTTCTGGACCCTCGGAAGCGGGTCTTTCTCGGTTACCTCACCAGCGCCTTCGCGCTGGCGCTCGCATTTCAATGGATCGCCGTCGCTGGCACCTTTCGGAACGCGCTCCGCCGCCTGTTCAGCCCGAAGATCTGGTGGTCGCGCTCGGCGCGGGCGGATTACCGGATCGCGGTGCTCAACCAGGCGGCGATGATGGGGGTGGCGCCCCGGCTGGTCTCGACGCTCGGCCTGGCGACGCTGCTCTTCGAGGCGATGCATGTCTGGTTCGACGGCCGGACGCTCCTGTGGCAGGAGGCGCCCCGCTGGGCGGTCGCGGCCGGGTTCACCGTCGTCCTTTTCCTGCTCGACGACGCGACCCGCTATCTGCTGCACCGCTGGCTCCACGCCTGGCCGCTGCTCTGGTGCTTCCACCGGGTCCACCACACCGCCGAGACGCTGACGCCGTTCACGGTCTACCGCACCCACCCGGTCGAGGGCGTCCTGTTCGCGCT
>JAPPHW010000214.1:1697-4428 GCA_028820945.1 Defluviicoccus sp. | reverse complement strand
AGGAAGGCGAGCCCCAGTATGGCGCCGAACCCGATGAGCGATTCGACCATGCCCGCGCTAGCTCTCGATCCCGCCGCCGTCTTCGTAGACGGGGTACGGCCTGCCGGCGAGCGCGCGCCAGAGCAGCATGAGGATCAGCAGGGTGGAGAGGCCCGCCAGCACCGACATGAAATAGGCGATCGGCGCGACCGGCCATTCCAGGTAGCCGGTGATCGCCTGGGTCCGCTCCAGCCGCTCCCCCTGGTCCCACATGCGCCAGCAGACGATCCCCATGGCGAGCAGGCTGGCGCCCTGGACGAGGCATTGCTGGACCCGGTAGCCGGCGCCCCGGAACAGGGAATCGAACAGGCTCACGGTGATGTGCCGGCGGTCCCAGGTGACCAGCGGCAGGGCCGAGAACACCACGATGGCGAGGCAGAACTCCATCACCTCGAAGCTGCCCGGGATCGGGCTGTCGAACGCGAACCGCCCGGTCACGTCGACCGCCGTCAGCACCATCATGAAGGCGAGCGCGACGGCGACCATCCAGCCCAGCAGCCGCCGGACCGGCAGGGCGGCCCGGGCGCCGTCGTCCGCCATGGCCCGGCGTCCGGCCTATTTGTGCGCGGTCTTCGACTGCTCGACGAAGTATTCGTAGGCCGCCTTGCCGTCGATTCCCTTGCCCTTCGCCATCGCGATCCACGCGTCGTGCTGGGGCTGCGCGGCCCTGCGGAGCGCGGCGAGGAAGTCGGCCGGCGCCTCGACCAGCGCCCTTCCGGTCTTCGCGAAGTCCGCGCGCTGCTTCACCGCGATCGCCTGCCAGAGCCGGGAGGTGCGGGCCAGCTTCTCGCCCGAGGCCCCCATGATCTGCTCCTGCTGCTCTCGCGTCAGCCCGTTCCAGACGTCCTTGTTCATCATGATCGAGAACGTCGCCTGGCCGAGCCCGCCCTCGAGCAGCGTGCAGGACCTGGTGACGTCGAGGATGTTGAACGTATAGGCGTCCATCACCGGGAGCGACGCCCAGCCGTCCACCGTGCCCTTGGAGACGATGGGGTACATGCGGACGGCGGGTCCGGGCACCACGGCGACGTTCAGCGCGGACAGCGTCTTGGCGGCCCCGCCGGGGAGCGACCAGAGCTTCAGCTTGCGCAAATCGTCGAGGCTCCGGATCGGCTCCTTGAGGCTGCAGATCTGGCCGCCCATGCCGGAGGTGAAGCCGAGGAGCTGGACGTCGGCGTATTCGTTGGTCTTCGCCTTGTCGAAGAACTTCTTCTGCGTCCGCCACAGCGCCACCGCGTGCGCCTCGGCGTCGGTGAACATGAACGGCAGCATCGAGATCTGGATCAGCGGCGCCCGGCGCTGGATGAAGGCGTTCATGATGACCGCCGAATCCGTCACGCCCTGGGTCGTCGCGTCGTAGAGCCGGGGCGGCGGCGCGACCGACTTGAGCAGGATCTTGAGCTTGACCTTGCCGCCGGTGGCCTCCTCCACCCCCCGGGTCCATTCGGGGAACATGTCCGCGTTCATGACGTGCTTGGGCGCGCCGATGATGCTGAACAGGAGCTCCTTGGCGGTCGCCGCGCCGGCCGGCGCCGCGGCCAGGGCCGCCGCCGTCAGGCCCGCGGTGAGAAGTTTGCGCATCGGATAAGCCTCCTTCGTTGCCGGGGTCTTCCGCGCAGACTAACCGCGCGGACGGCATGACTCCAACCGTTCCGCCGGCCCCGAAAAACCCCTACACTCCGGCGATGCACCCAATCGCAGGAGACCCGCCATGAACGCCACCGCGCTTCGCGACATCGCCCGCCCCTCGCTCCGGGAGAGCGTCGGCGAGGAGGAATGGCGCACCCGGGTCGACCTCGCCGCGGCCTACCGCCTCGCGCACATGTACGGCTGGACGACGACGCTGATCTACAACCACATTTCGGCGCGCATCCCGGGGCCGGAGCGGCACTTCCTGCTCAACCCGTTCCCGCTCCGCTGGGACGAGGTGACGGCGTCGAACCTGGTCAAGATCGACCTCGACGGCAACATCCTCGACGACACGCCGTACTCGATCAACGACGCGGGCTACGTCATCCACAGCGCGATCCACGGCGCCCGCGAGGACGCGCATTGTATCGTCCACACCCATACCGAGGCGGGCATGGCGGTGTCCTCGCTCGAGGACGGGCTGATCTACACCAACCTCGACGCGATGATCTTCTACGGCCGCGTCGCCTATCACGAGTTCGAGGGCATCTCGCTCGACGTGGACGAACGCGAGCGGCTGGTCCAGGACATCGGCGACAAGAAGGCGATGATCCTCAGGAACCACGGGCTGCTCACCACCGGCGGGACGGTCGCCGAGGCCTGGGTGCTGATGTACTTCCTGGAGAAGGTCTGCTCGGCCCAGCTCAAGCTGCAGGCCGCGGCCGCGGCGGGCGGGCGGATCCACTACCCGACGAAGGAGGTCTGCGAACACACCGCGCGCCAGTCCACCCAGTCCGAATGCGGCCGCAACGAATGGCCGGCGCTGCTCCGCCAGCTCGACGAGGCGAGGGTGGAGTACGCGGTTTAGGGACGAACGGGGGCGCCCTTCGATACGGCGCTGTCGCGCCTACTCAGGGTGAGGGAGTCTGCAAAGTGCCCTCATCCCGAGTAGGCGCGCCAGCGCCGTATCGAGGGACCGCCGCGGGGCGAAGCCGGTCCTTCGATACGCCCCCTGGGGGGGCTACTCAGGATGAGGGGGATCCTGCTTTCCCCTCATCCCGAG
>JAPPHW010000214.1:0-1687 GCA_028820945.1 Defluviicoccus sp. | reverse complement strand
TTTTGGCCCTACGGGGGGCCCCTTTCTATCGGGGGGTGGGGCGCATATTCTGGTTGGGGTTGGGGTATTTTCCCCCTCATCCCGTGTAGGCGCGCCAGCGCCGTATCGAGGGACCGGGGGAGACGCAAATGACCGACCCGCACACCGAATCCATCCCCACCGGCGCGCATTGGGGGATCTACGACGTGCTGGTCGAGGGCGGGCGCGTGGTGGGTTCGCGGCCGTGGGCGGAGGACCCGGACCCGGCGCCGCTCCATGCCGCGCTGCCGGCGACCCTCGACCACCCCACCCGCATCGCCCGGCCGATGGTGCGCGCGGGCTACCACAACGCGGGGCCGGAATCCGACACCGCCGGACGCGGAGCGGAGCCGTTCGTGCCGGTGTCGTGGGAGCGCGCGCTCGACCTCGTCGCGGGCGAGATCGAACGCGTCGCGCGCGAGCACGGCAACGAGGCGATCTTCGCCGGCAGCTACGGCTGGGCGAGCTCGGGCAAGATCCACCACCCGCGCACCCTGATCCGCCGCCTGCTCAACCTCCGCGGTGGCGCGACCGACGCGGTGGGCAATTACAGCTGCGGCGCGGCGCTGGTCGTGGCCCCCTACATCATCGGGACCGCCGCGCCGGTCGGCATGCAGGCGACCGAGTGGCGCAACATCGCCAGGCACACAAGGCTGATCGTGAGCTTCGGCGGCATGGCGCCCAAGAACCTCCAGGTCTCCTTCGGCGGGCCGGGGCCGCACCGCACGCGCGGCTGGATGGCGCGGCTCGCGGAGGCCGGCGTGGAGACGGTCTCGATCAGCCCGCTGCGCGGCGACACGGTGGACGAGCTCGGCGCCCGCTGGCTGCCGATCCGCCCCAACGCCGACACCGCGCTGATGCTGGGCCTCGCCCGCACGCTGTTGGAAGAGGGGTTGCACGACGCCGCGTTCCTCGATCGCTACTGCACGGGCTTCGACCGCTTCGCCGCCTATCTCGACGGCGGCGCGGACGGCACGGTCAAGGACGCGGATTGGGCAGCGGAACGCTGCGACATCGCGGCCGGCGAGATCCGCGCGCTGGCCCGCCGCATGGCCGCCACGCGGACGATGATAACGCTGAGCTACTCGCTGCAGCGCGCCGATTGGGGCGAGCAGCCGATCTGGGCGGGCATTGCGCTTGCCTGCATGCTGGGCCAGGTCGGCCTGCCGGGCGGCGGGTTCGGCATCGGCTACGGCGCGATGGCCTCGATCGGCAACGAGAAGATCGCCGCCGGGCCGCGCGGGCTCCCCACCGGCCGGGACCCGACGGGGAGCTTCATCCCGGTCGCGCGCATCGCCGACATGCTGCTGAACCCGGGCGGCGGCTACGATTTCGACGGCGAGCGCCGGACCTATCCCGACATCCGCATGGTGTGGTGGGCCGGCGGCAACCCGTTCCACCACCACCAGGACCTCAACCGGCTGCTGCGCGCCTGGCGCAAGCCGGAGACCGTCGTCGTGCAGGACCCGTTCTGGACCCCGGCGGCGCGCCATGCCGACATCGTGCTGCCGGCGGCGACCGCGCTGGAGCGGGACGATTTCGGCGCCGGGTCCCGCGATTCCACGATCTACGCCATGCGGAAGGCGGTCGAGCCGAGGGGCGAGGCCAGGAGCGACTACGACATCGTCGCCGCGCTCGCCGGGCGGATGGGGCTCGAAGACGCGTTCAC
>JAPPHW010000308.1 GCA_028820945.1 Defluviicoccus sp. | reverse complement strand
CCGTACAGGAACCAGCGGATCTCCGCCTCGCTCCCCAGGAAGATCCCGCGCAGGATGAGGCCGAGCGCGCGTTCCGGGTGAGTTTGCGCGTAGGCGAGGGCGAGCGTGCTGCCCCACGAACCGCCGAAGAGCAGCCAGGCGTCGATTTCGAGCATGGCGCGGAGGCGTTCCATGTCCGCGATCAGGTGCTGCGTCGTGTTGTCCCGGATTTCTCCGGCCGGTGTGGACCGCCCCGCGCCGCGCTGGTCGAAAATCACGATCCGGTAACGGGTCGGATCGAAGAACCGCCGGTGCGCCGGGATCGCCCCCGCGCCGGGTCCGCCGTGCAGGAAGACCACCGGCGTTCCCTCGGGGTTGCCCGAGACCTCCCAATAGAGGCTGTGTAGCGCGTCGACGGCGAGGCGCCCGCTGTCGTACGGTTCGATGGGAGGGAAGAGCTGCTCACGCGCCATCTGAGATTTCCGCGTCCCGACCGGTTGCTCGGCCCCGCGGCGGGCGCGGCATTCTACCGACGCCCCGCGGCATGGCAAATCGCGGCGCTCGCCCTGTGCTGGGCCGAACCGGCCGGCGGCGAGACGGTGCGCCGGGGGGCGGTGAGCGCGGTGATCGACGGCGACACGGTGGTCCTGCAAAGCGGCACGGAGGTCCGGCTGGTCGGCATCCAGGCGCCGAAGCTGGCGCTCGGCCGCGCGGGATTGCGGGACTGGCCTCTCGCGAGCGAAGCGAAGGAATTGCTCGAAGCGCTTGTCCTCGGAGCCCCGGTCAGGCTGATCTATGGCGGGCGCAGGGTCGACCGCCACCGCCGGCTACTTGCCCATCTGGAGCGCAAGGCCGCGCCCGGCGCCGCCGTTCTCTGGGTCCAGGGCGAGATGCTGAGAACCGGCCTCGCCCGCGTCTACACCTTCCCCGACAACCGGGCGCGGGCGGAGCGGATGCTGTCGCTGGAGCGGGAAGCGCGGGCCGCGCGGCGGGGAATCTGGAGGCTTCGCTACTATCGTATCCTCGGCCCGGAGGAGACGCGGCGCTATATCGGCAGCTTCCGGCTGGTGGAGGGGAAGGTGCTCGATGCCGCGATCGTGCGCGGGAAGGGCTATCTCAATTTCGGCCCCGACTGGCGCACCGACTTTACGATCTCCGTCGCGCGGAAGCATCGTCGGAGGTTCCGCCGCGCCGGCATCGATATCGAGGCCCTCACTGGCCGGCGCGTGCGTGTGCGGGGCTGGCTCGCATGGCAGAATGGGCCGATGATCGAAGCGACCCACCCCGAACAGCTGGAGGCGGTCGGGCCATGAGGCTCGGGCGTGCGGTCATCGCCGCCGCTGCGGTCGCCGCCCTCCCGGCGATGGGGCCCGCGGGGTGCGCCGTCAACCCCGCCACCGGCGAGCGGGTCTTCACCGGCGGCGTCTCGGGTGTCCAGGAGAAGGCGGTCGGCCGCAAGGCGCACCCGCAAATTCTCGGCGAGCTCGGTCCCAGGTATGAGGACGAAGAGCTCCAGAACTACGTGAATTCGGTCGGACAGTTGCTGGCGCGCACCGTCGAACGCCGGGATCTGGAATACACCTTCACGATCGTCGATTCCGATACCGTCAACGCGTTCGCGGTTCCCGGCGGCTACATCTACATCACACGGGGTCTCCTGGCTCTGTTCGGCGACGAGGCGGAGCTTGCCGGCGTGCTCGGCCACGAGCTCGGGCACATTACCGCGCTGCACTACGCGCGCGGCCGGGGCCAGGCCGTTCTGGCGCAGCTCGGCGTGCTGGCCGCGGATATCCTGGCGCGGCAGGCGGGCGCCGGCGGCGCGGTCAGGAACGTCCTCGGCGAGTTGAGCGGCACCGCCGCCTTCGCCTACCTGCGCAGCCATTCGCGGGAGAACGAGTACGAGTCCGACGACCTCGGCATCCGCTATATCGCGCGGGCGGGCTACGACACAGAGGGTGTCGCCCGCATGCTTGCCAAGATACGCGCGCATGCCCGCCTGCGGGCCCGGCTCGCCGGCCGATCCCCCGACGAGATCGACCGGTTCGACTACACCGCGACCCATCCGGCCCCCGCGAAGCGGGTTCGCCGCGCCCTGGAAAACGCCGCCCGGACCCCGGTGCGCGATCCGATGGTCGCGCGGGAGATTTACCTGCGGAAGATCGACGGGCTGTTCTACGGCGGCAGCCCGGAGCAGGGTTTCGTGCGCGGCCGGGAATTCATCCACCCGAAGCTGCGCTTCCGGTTCTCGGTGCCGGATACCTTCACCCTCCACAATACTCCGAAGGCGGTGATCGCTTCCGGCGGCGGCGCCCAGATAACCTTGCGGCTGCACGGCCGCGGCCGCACCCTTTCCGCGGCGGGGTTCCTGCGCGGCAGGTGGGCGGGAAAGCTTTCGCTCGGACGGATCGAGGAATTCACCGTCAACGGTCAACCGGCCGCGGCGGCCCGCGCGGCCGCGCGGAGCGCGCGCGGCGCGGTGGACGTCCGGATCCTCGTCGTGGGTTCGCGCGAGAACAGGGTCTACGAAACGATCTTCGTGTTTCCCAGGGGAACAGGGACCCGCCTCGATGCCGCGTACCGCGAAATAAGGACGAGCCTGCGCGAGTTGACCGCGCGCGAGGCGGCATCCTATCGACCCCGCCGGATCGAGGTGGTCGAGGCGCGCCCCGGAGATACGCAGGAAAGCCTGGCAAGACGGATGGCGGTCGCCAAGCGCCCCCTCGAGCATTTCCGCATGCTGAACGGGCTGGAACCCCGGGACCGTATCGCGGCCGGGCGCCTGCTCAAGCTCGTCGTGGAGTAGGCCGGGCCTCCAGAACGAGGCCGATCACCCGGCGCGCCCGGTCGTAGGCGTCGGCCTGTCCGCTCGCCCGCGGCCCGGCCACGTTGAGCGCCGCCACGCCTTCCGCCTCGATCCACGCGCGGGCGCGGGATGCGGCGGCATCGTCGTCGAGCCCGCTCATGTCGAGCACCAGGCACGGCTTTCCCAGCCGGCCGGCGGCGTCGACGGCGGCAAGGGTTCCGCCCGACGGCGCGCCCCAGGCAAGAACCAGCGTGCCGTCCGATCTTTCCACGTTCCGCCCGGTCCGAACGATGTAGCGGGGGGAAGAGGTTTCGCGAAGCGGGTACCGGTCGGGGATCCGCCCGTCCTCCGCGCGGCGGCCGCGCGGGCACCATCCTCCGCAGGGAAATCGCGCATCGAGAGCGGCATCGAGCGCACCGCGGTCGACGCCGGTCTGGCCGCCGGAAAGGATTCGTTCGAGCACCGCGTCCGGATCGCCGCGGTCCGCGCGTCAGGCGGGTTTGGCGAGCACCGCCTCGAGTTTTTCCATCGCGGCGGCGTGGTCGATCTTGTCCACCAGCGCCAGCTCCTGCGCCAGCCGTTCGAGCGCGGCCTCGTACATCTGCCGCTCGGAATAGGACTGGTCCGGCTGTCCCGCGGCACGGTGCAGATCGCGGACCACCTCGGCGATCGAGACCGGATCGCCGCTGTTGATCTTGGCGTCGTATTCCTGCGCGCGCCTGGACCACATGGTCCGCTTGCCGCGGGCGCGGCCCTTCAGCGTCGTCATCGCGGTCTTCATCTTGGCCCGCGAGCTGATCTTGCGGAGCCCCGAGTCCTTGACCTTGTCCACCGGCACGCGGAGCGTCATCTTTTCGGACTCGAAGGAGATCACGAACAGCTTGAGATCGAACCCGGCGACCTCGCGGTCCTCGACCCCGAGCACCTTGCCGACGCCATGCGTCGGGTAGACCACGTAGTCGCCCTTGGAAAAGGCCAATTTCGTTGCCATCGGCCGGTCTCTACCTCATCGAAGCGGGGTATCGCCGACCGCGCCATGCGCCGACGATCCGGTTGCGCGGGGTCCTAGTCGAACCCGCCCGGCGGCGCAAGAACAATCGGCGAATAGCGCCTGGAACGAGCAGGCTCCGTCGCGGGCCCGGGAAGCCCGCCGGTCCGCGGTCAGGTACCCTCCCCCGGGTTTTCGGAGAAGTGGTCCGCGAACTTGTTCTGCACCTCGCGCCAGTCGTCGGCGTCGGCGGGGGACTCGCCCTTGCGAGTGATATTGGGCCAGGAATCGGCAAATTTGCGATTCATCTCGACCCATTCCTCGGCGCCGTCGTCGGTGTCGGGGCGGATCGCCTCGACCGGGCATTCGGGTTCGCACACACCGCAATCGATGCATTCGTCGGGGTGAATGACCAGCATGTTTTCGCCCTCGTAGAAGCAATCCACGGGACAGACTTCCACGCAGTCCATGAATTTGCACTTGATGCACATTTCATTGACGATATAGGTCATGTTCTCGCCACTCCCGAAGCCGTTCTCCGGCCCACCGATTTCGAAACGACAGGGAACTTAGTACCGCAGCCCCCGTCAGCCAACCTCTTTTCACCCTAAATCCGGCGGTTGAAGGTGGTCTGGATTCGCAGCGGCCCTTGTAGACTG
>JAPPHW010000051.1 GCA_028820945.1 Defluviicoccus sp. | reverse complement strand
ACCACCGCCCGCGGCCTCGCGCAACGCTTCGAGGCCAATTTCGAGCAGTTCGAGAGCGCGGTCGACGACAAGGTGAAGGCCGCGGCGATCAGGGCGGCGGCGTAGGGGGCGATCCCCCGGGACCCTGGGTCTCGTCAACCCATCGTTGAGTGACCGTCAATCGCGCCGATGCTAGCCTGGCCGGGATGGTCGGCGATCCTTGGACCGATGCGGAAAACGATCTGATCGTCGCCGATTACCTTGCGATGCTTGCGGACGATCTGGCGGGCCGTCGCTACAACAAGGCGGAGCGCAACCGCGCGCTACAGGGCCGGATCGGCCGCAGCCGCGGATCGATCGAGTACAAACACCAGAATATCAGCGCCGTGCTGCAATGGCTCTGCCAGCCCTGGATCGTCGGCTACAAGCCCGCTCTCAATTTCCAGGATTCGCTCATCGACGCTGTCGTGCGCTGGCTCGACCGCCACCCGGATTACCTGAACTTCGCGCGGCTAGGGAGCCCGGCGACCGGGCTTGAAGCAGCGGCGGAGCTCTTTGTAGGACCGCCCCCGACCGTCAGTAACCGACCGCCGCCGAAAGACCTCGTTCATATGATGGCCGTAGCCCGCAAATTCGATGCGGCGGGAAGGGACGAACGTAACCGCGCCCTGGGCCGCGCGGGCGAAGAGCGGGACCTCGCGCATGAGAAAGCGACCTTGATCGGGGTGGGTCGTTCCGATCTGGCGAAGCAGGTGCGCTGGGTATCGGTGGAAGAAGGGGACGGCGCGGGATACGATATCGCCAGCTTTTCGCCCGAGGGCAACAACCGCCTGATCGAAGTAAAGACGACGAACGGCTGGGAGCGCACACCGTTCCACGTCACGCGGAACGAACTCGCGGTGGCTGAAGCCCAACCGGCCGAATGGTGCTTGCTACGCTTGTGGAATTTCGCGCGCGAGCCCAAGGCGTTCGAACTGCGCCCGCCGCTTAATGCGCACGTATCCCTGATCGCGACGGGTTACGAAGCGAGGTTCCACTGACGCCACCTACGTCTCCGACCGTCGCGATGGCACGGATCGAGCGTACTCGCGGAGCACCCTGTTGATCTCGGTCTGGTAGCCTCGTCCGCCGGGAGCGTTGGCCCGGAACCACGCCACCACATCGGCGTCCAGTCTCAGGGTGATCTGTTGTTTCACCGGCCGATAAAGCGCACCCCGCCTGGCGCCGGACCAGTCCAGAATCTCGGGAATGTCGCTGGTGTCGATTTCCTCGTCCGGGAGCGCGGCGAGGGCCTCGATGTCCGCTTTCTGCCGTCGGGTCAGTGCCTTAGAAGTCGCCTTCTTCATAGGCCCTCCTTTCATGCGCAGTGGCCTTCCGGGCGCTGATGATACGGCCGACGGCCGTCTCTGTTCCCGGTTCCGGTCGCGGCCATGTGTGCGCGACAATGACGACCATGCCTCCAGCCGCTCCGATCGTAACCCATCTGTCTCCGTCCGGATGAAGGTCCGGCCGACAGGCCATCAACGGATCCTCGAAAACGAGCGTCGCGGTCTCGAAGCCGATACCATGCTTCCGCCGGTTGACGCGGTTCTTGTTTCCGTCCCATGTCCAGCGGACCCAGCCCATTTGCCGTAACTACACAAACATAACTACCGCATTTCCACAGTCAACGCTCCCGCCCCTACGGCCGCTTCGCCACCAGGTCGATCTCGATCCTCGCATCCAGCGCCAGCGCGGTGACGCCGATGCAGGTGCGGGCGGGGCGGCGGTCTTCGTCCCAGTAGGTGGCGTAGACCGTGTTCATCCGGGCGTAGTCTTCCCTGAAATGGGTGAGGTAGACCCGCGCCATCACGACATGCTCCAGCCCGAGGCCGAGCGACGCGAGCACGATCTTCAGGTTCGCCATGACCGCGCGGGTCTGGCCCTCGATGTCGGGCGGGAGCGGCGCGTCCTCGTTTCCGGGCTCGTTCGGCATCTGGCCGGTGACCAGCACCCAGCCGTCGGCCTCGACGGCGTGGCTGAAGGGCGCCACCGGGCGGGGCGCGCCCGCGGCCATGTGGAAAACCGGTCCCGCCATCGCTCTCTCCCCCTCCGTCCGCGCGCTCAGCCGTCGAGCAGCTGGTCGAGGATCCAGTTGTCGATCGCGTGCACCAGCGGCTCGCGGTGCGAGAACCGGCCGGGCCGGGCGAGCGCGGACGAGAGCCCGGCGAACTGGCGCTCGGCGATCTCGTTGTCCTCGGCGATCGCGGTCTCGAAGCGGCGGTAGTAATGCGCGGCCACGGTCTCGAAATCGGGCCTCGCCACGGTCTCGCGCGGGAAGCAGATCGCGACGACGTTGCGCACCCGGTCGGGCGCCTCGGGCAGCATCTGCTTGAACCACATCGAATCGACGTCGCAGCCGATCATCGTCGCCGGATAGACCAGCAGATACTGCGAGCCCCTGGCCGCCGCGCCGGTCAGCGTCGGGATCGGCGGGAACCCCTCCGCGCCCTTGAGCAGAGCGCGCGTCCGCCCGCCCGAATCGGACTGAACGAGCACGTATTCCCCAGGCGCTCCGCGCACCGTCTTCTTCCTGATCGACGGGTCGTTGACCGAGTTCCGGTGCACCGTCGCATGGTGGAAGGACTCCATCGAGTTCTCGACATAGCTCTTCCAGTTGGTGCGGACGATGTAGTCCTCGCGCCGGACGGTCACCATGTCGTCGAGCCCGTACGAGCCCAGGTGCCCGCCGAGGTCGCCGAGATAGTCCGCCAGCGGCCGGCAGCCGGGGTCGAAATTGACGAAGACGAAGCCCTGCCAGCATTCGAGCCGGATCTCGGCGAGCCCGTATTCCGCCGGGTCGAAGTCGCGCGCGCGCTCCATCCCGTTGGCGAAGGAAAGCGCGCCGTCGAGGCCGTAGGTCCAGCCGTGATAGGGGCAGACGATGCGCTCGCAGCGCCCCTCTCCGTCGAGCAGCTTCGCGCCCCGGTGCCGGCAGGAATTGGCGAACGCGCGGAGCCGCCCCTCGCCGTCGCGCAGCACGACGTACTCCGCCCCCGCGAGGCTCATGGCCGCGAATTCGCCGGGCGCGGGCCAGTAATCCGCGCGGCCGACCGGGTTCCACTTGCGCAGGAAGATGCGCTCGATCTCCAGGCGGTAGAACGCGTCCGAGGTGTAGCACGCGGGCGGCAGGGTTTCGGCCTCGGCGAGCGGCCTGCGCACCGCCTCGAATTCCGCAGCGTCCATCGGCCTCCCTCCGCGACCCCCGAAGGCTAGGCCAAATCGCCCCGGGACGGAATGGGCGGGCGGGCGGCCGCGGTTCCAACCGGACGGGGTACGATATAGTCTCCCCAACGAAAGGACGGCGCGGTGGCGGTCTCCGAAATTCCGTCGATCGACATTTCCGGCTTCGAGACCGGCGGCGCGGCCGCGCGGCGGCGGATCGCGGGCGAGGTCGCCCGGGCGGTCGAGGGCATCGGCTTCCTCTCGGTGACCGGCCACGGGGTGGACGCGTCGCTGATGGCGCGGATCGCCGACCGGTTCGCCGCCTTCTTCGACCTGCCGGAGGCGGAGAAGCGGCGCGCCGCCAACCCGGCGCGCAACATCAACCGGGGCTACGTGCCGCTCGGCGACGAGTTCGTCGCGTCCTCGCACGACGACGACGCCCCGCCCGACTACCGCGAGGCGCTCGCCTTCGGGCGCTTCGACCTGCCGGACGACCCCTATTACCGCCGGCCCGAGGCGGCCTACGCCTATGAGCCCAATATTTGGCCCGAGGGGGTGCCGGGGCTGAGTGAAACGGTGCGGGCGTACTACGCCGCGCTGGAGGGGCTGAACCGCCGCCTGCTCCGCATCTTCGCCGCGGCGCTCGGCGTGGACGCGGAATACCTGCTCGCGCGCTTCGGCCGCCATGCCAGCGTGCTCCGGGCGATCAACTATCCCGAGCAGGACCCGCCGCCGGCGCCGGGCCAGCTGCGCTGCGGCGCGCATTCCGATTTCGGCACCCACACGCTCCTGCAGATCGACGACGCGCCGGGCGGGCTGCAGGCGCGCGCCCGCGGCGGCGGCTGGATCGACGTGAGCCCGCCGCCGGGCAGCTTCACCGTCAATATCGGCGATTTGATGATGGTGTGGACCAACGACCGCTGGCTGTCCAACCTGCACCGGGTGGTCAACCCGCCGGCGGAGGCGGCGGGCGGCACCAGGCGCCAGTCGATCGCCTTCTTCGTCCAGCCCGACTACGACGCCCGGATCGAATGCATCCCGACCTGCCTCGCGCCCGGCGAGACCCCGCGCCATGCCCCCGTCACCGCCTGGCAGCACCGCCATGCCAAACTCAGCAAGACCGCGCCGGAGGCGAACGTTTGAGGGGGGTAGGGCACTGCGCCGAGGGTTGGGCACGGCGTCGCACCCTCCGTCGTCATGCCCGGACTCGTTCCATTGCTGTCCGGTTTAATTCTTTCGGGCGGGGCGAAAGGCTTGAGTAGGAGCGGGTTTCCGGCGGATCGCGCGGGTCGAGGCTCGGATTTCGGTACGCCGGCG
>JAPPHW010000318.1 GCA_028820945.1 Defluviicoccus sp. | reverse complement strand
GGCGCGCTGACCCGGACGGTGAACAACTACGCCGCCGCCAACGGCATCGCGAAGAAGGAAAAGGTGACACTGAGCGGCGAGGACGCGCGCGAGGGGCTGAGCTGCGTGCTCTCGGTCAAGGTGCCGGATCCCAAATTCTCCTCCCAGACCAAGGACAAGCTGGTCTCGTCGGAGGTGCGGCCGGTCGTCGAAGGAATCGTGGGCCAGGAGCTCGGCACCTGGTTCGAGGAGCATCCGCGCGAGGCCAAGCGGATCGTCGCCAAGGTGGTCGAGGCCGCGGCCGCCCGCGAAGCCGCCCGCAAGGCGCGCGAGCTGACCCGGCGCAAGGGCGCGCTCGATATCTCGTCCCTTCCGGGCAAGCTGGCGGACTGTCAGGAGCGCGATCCGGCGCGCTCGGAGCTCTTCATCGTCGAGGGCGATTCCGCCGGGGGCTCGGCCAAGCAGGCGCGCGACCGGGCGTTCCAGGCGATCCTCCCGCTGCGCGGCAAGATCCTCAACGTGGAACGCGCTCGCTTCGACAAGATGCTGGGCTCGGCCGAGCTCGGCACCCTGATCGCCGCGCTCGGCACCGGGATCGGCGACGAGGATTTCGATATCGAGAAGCTGCGCTACCACAAGGTCATCGTGATGACCGACGCGGACGTGGACGGGAGCCACATCCGGACGCTCCTGCTCACCTTCTTCTTCCGCCAGATGCCGGCGCTGATCGAGCGCGGCCATCTCTATATCGCGCAGCCGCCGCTCTACCGCGCGCGAAAGGGCTCGGGCGGGGTCTATCTCAAGGACGACGGCGAGCTCGATTCCTATCTGGTCGAGGCGGGGCTGCAGGATTGCGTGCTCCGGCTGCACACGGGCGCGCAGATCGCGGGCGAGGACCTGCGCGCGCGCGTAGACCAGGCGCTCAGGGCGCGCCGGCTGATGACGCCGATATTGCAGCGGCTCGCGAATGTCGACGTCGCGGAGCAGGCGGCGATCCTGGGCGCCTTCCACCCGGAATTGCTGGAGGACGGCCAGGCGGAAGAGGTGGGCGCGGCGATCGCCCGGCGCCTCGACGGGCTGACCGCGGCGGAAGAGCGGGGCTGGCGCTCCGAGCCCGTCGAGGAAGGCGGCTTCGCCTTCGTCCGCACGCTGCGCGGCGTGACCGAACGCCATACGATCGACGGCGCGCTGATGCGCTCGAGCGACGCCCGCAGGCTGGACGAGATGGCGGGCGACCTGCAGGCGGTCTACGGCCGGCCCGCGACGCTGATCTCGGGCGAGCGCGAATTCCCGATCAAGGGTCCGATCGGGCTGGTCGACGCCGTCCTGGAGCTCGGCCGCAAGGGGCTCAGCATCCAGCGCTACAAGGGCCTCGGCGAAATGAATCCCGACCAGCTGTGGGAGACCACGCTGGATCCCAACGCCCGGTCCCTGCTCCACGTCAAGGTCAGCCAGGCCCAGCAGGCGGGCAATATCTTCTCGACCCTGATGGGCGACGTGGTCGAGCCGCGCCGCGACTTCATCCAGTCGCGGGCGCTCGAAGTGGTCAATCTGGACGTGTGAGCACTTCGCTTCCGGCGTCCGCGAGACGATCGAAACGCGGACCGAAGGCGGCGCACAGCAGCACCTCCCGGAGTTCCGGCGCGAGCGCGCGGTAGAACCGCCGCGCGCGGCGGTTGCGCCTGCGCACCGACCAGAACATCCAGCGCGCGCCGCGGGACCGGCCGTGGGCCGCGAGCCCCCGGACCAGCGCCCGGCCGACGCCCAGGCGACGGAACTCCTCCCGGACGTAGAGATCGGCCAGATAGATGCCGCGCGACGCGCTGTCGGTGTCGTAGCCGGGATAGTAAAGGGCGTAGCCGAGAAGCCCGTCGCCGGACTCCGCGACGAGCGCCTCGAACGCGCGGTCCTCGCCGAATCCGTCCTCCCGGAACCGCGCCGCCGTGAAATCGCTCGCGCGGCCGCTGTCCGATCGTCCGAACGCCCGCGCCATCGCAGCGATGTCTTCCCCGTCCTCCGGCCGCGCCGGCCTGACGACGAGCCCTTCGACGGGACCCACCGGCCCGGCTCTCCCCTTGCGCCACCACGGCATCGGCTCAGCCCGTCCCGGCGCGTTCGAGCGCCTCGGAGGCGGCGAACCAGTCGCCTTCGGCCGCCGCCTCCGCCCGTTTCGCGTCGGCCAGCTCCCTGCCGAGGGCGGCGATCCTCTCGGCGTCGTCCTCCCGCGCCGCCGAGGCGAGCGCCGCGTGGAGCGACCGCAGGGCGTCCTGCGCGCGCGCGATCCGGCTCTCCGCCGCGGCCACGGCATCCTTCAGCGGCTTCCGCCTGTCACGGTCGGCCGCCGCCGCCCGCCGGGCCGCCTTGCGGCTGGAGACGGCGCGGCCGGAACCGTCCGACCGCCGCGCGCCGGCGCCGTCGAGGATTTCGGCCCGATAATAGTCGAGGTCGCCGTCATAGGGCCGCACCGTGCCGTCCCGGACGAGCCACAACCGGTCGGCGACGAGCTGGACGAGGTGCATGTCGTGCGCGATCAGCACCACCGCGCCGCCGAAGTCCTGAAGCGCGTCGACCAGCGCGCGGCGGCTCTCGATGTCGAGATGGTTGGTCGGCTCGTCGAGCACCAGTAATTGCGGCGACCGGCTGGTGATCAGCGCGAGGTTGAGCCGCGCCTTCTCCCCGCCGGAAAGCGCGGCGACCGGCACGTCCGCCTTCTCGCCGCCGAAGCCGAAGGCGCCGAGCCGGGCGCGCACGCGTTCGGGCAGGGCATCCGGCATGAGCGGCGCGAGGTGGCCGAACGCCGTGGCGTCGGGGCGCAGCGTGTCGATCTGGTGTTGCGCGAAATAGCCGACCGCGAGGTTGCGCGCCCGCGTCACCGTTCCCCGCTCGGTCGGCAGCAGGTCCGCCAGCAGCCGCGCGAAGGTGGACTTGCCGTTGCCGTTGGCGCCGAGAAGCGCGATCCGTTCGTTGGGGTCGATGCGGAGATTCAGGTTGCGCAGCACGGGACGGCCGGGCTCGTAACCGACGGCCGCGTCCTGGAAGGTCATGAGCGGCGGCCTGAGCCCGGCGGGCTCGGGAAACGTCAACTCGGCGGTGCGCTCGTCCGCCACGGTGGGCAGATCGGCGAGCTTCGCCAGCGCTTTCACGCGGCTCTGCGCCTGACGCGCCTTGCGCGCGTTGTAGCGGAAGCGGTCGACGAAACCCTGGAGCCGGCGGCGCCTGTCGTCGATGCGGGCCTGCTGCGCCTTCGTGGCCGCGAGGCGCTCGGCATGGGTCCTGGCGAAGCTTGTGTAGTTGCCGGGATAGAAGGTAAGGGCGCCGCCCGCCATGTGGAGAATGCCGTCCGGCACGGCGTCGAGCAGGTCCCGGTCGTGGCTCACCGCCACGAGCGCCCGTGGATATCGCTTGAGATACGATTCCAGCCACATGGCGGCTTCGAGGTCGAGATGGTTGGTCGGCTCGTCCAGCAGCAGCAGGTCCGGCTCGGCGAAGAGCGCGGCAGCGAGCGCGACCCGCATGCGCCATCCGCCCGAAAGGCTCGAAAGCGGCGTTTCCTGCATCGCCTCGTCGACACCGAGCCCGGCGAGCAGCCGCGCGGCGCGTGCCGGCGCCGCGTGCGCGCCGATTTCCGCCAGCCGGGCCTCGATCCCGGCCCGGCGCGCGGCCCCTGCGCTTTCCGCCTCGGCGATCAGGGCGGCGCGTTCCCTGTCCCCGGCCAGCACCGCGTCGCGCGGCGTTTCGGGACCTCCGGGCACCTCCTGATCGACCAGCCGCACCGAAAGGCCGCGCGCGCGGACGATCCTGCCCTCGTCGGGCTCCAGCCGGCCCGCGATGAGGCGGAGCAGGGTCGTCTTGCCGCACCCGTTGCGCCCGACCAGCCCGAGCCTGCGGCGCGCGCCGATCTGCGCGTTCACGCCCCCGAAGAGGAGGCGCCCTTCGACGCGGCAGGCAATGTTCTCAAGGGTCAGCATGGGCGGACCGGTAACCGACGGAGAAGCCGGGCTTCGTCATAGTCGCTGGGAATTCGCCGGACAAGCTGTCGAACGCGCGGAGGATTCGACATCGGCCGGCACGCCCGCCCGTCTATGTCCTATGTTTCGCGAGGGTCGGGTTCCCGCGCTGCGCGACATTACGGAATACGGTTGGAATGGCACGACGCCGAGCCGCGCGACGGACGGACAAGAACGAAGCGGTCGGCAAGACCGGCGGCAAGGCAATGCCCCGCGCCCGCCGTTCCGCGAAGCGCGGGTGGCTGGCCAGGCTCGCCCGATGGGCGCTCGTGCTCGGCATCTGGGTGGGAGTTGCCGGGGCCGGCGCGGTCGCCTGGTACGCCTGGGACCTGCCGGACCTGTCGCTGCTGGAAACGCCGACCCGCCGCCCGGCGGTGCTGCTGAGGACCGCCGATGGGGCGGTGCTCGCGCGTTACGGCCAGCTCTATGGCGGCGCGGTGCGGTTCGACGAGCTGCCCGGCTATTTCGTCGAGGCCGTCAGCTCGATCGAGGACCGGCGCTTCTTCGAGCATCCGGGGATCGATGTCTGGGGCATCCTCCGCGCGGCG
>JAPPHW010000101.1 GCA_028820945.1 Defluviicoccus sp. | reverse complement strand
TGTCGCACATCTCGCGCAGCGCGTGCTGCGCCTGGGCGACCGCCATGCCGTAGCCGGGGACGACGATGACCTTGGAGGCGTTCTTGAGCACGAAGGCCGCGTCCTCGGCGCTGCCGGCCTTGACGTGGCGCTCGCCGTCGTCCGCGCCTGTCGCGGTCCCGCCCTCCACCCCGAACCCGCCGAGGATGACGCTGAAGAACGAGCGGTTCATGCCCCGGCACATGATGTAGCTCAGGATCGCGCCCGACGAGCCGACCAGGGCGCCGGTGACGATCAGCAGCGTGTTGGACAGCGTGAACCCGATCCCGCAGGCCGCCCAGCCGGAATAGGAGTTGAGCATCGAGATCACCACCGGCATGTCGGCGCCGCCGATGGGCACGATGATCAGGAAGCCGAGCGCCAGCGACAGGATCACGATCAGCCAGTAGGCGGCCGGCGCCTCGGCGAGGCAGAGCCAGACCACCAGCGCCACCAGCACCAGCCCGAGCCCGGCGTTGAGCGGGTGCTGGCCCCTGAAGACCAGCGGCGCGCCGCTCACCAGGCCCTGCAGCTTGGCAAAGGCGACCACCGAGCCGGTGAAGGTCACCGCGCCGACCGCGGTGCCGATCGCCATCTCGATCAGGCTCGCGGTCTTGATGTCGCCGACCACGCCGATGCCGTAGGCCTCGGGCGCGTAGAAGGCGGCCGTCGCCACCGCCACCGCGGCGAGCCCGACCAGGCTGTGGAAGGCGGCGACCAGCTGGGGCAGCGCCGTCATCTGGATGCGCAACGCGATCAGCGTCCCGATCGCGCCGCCGATCACCACCCCGGCGGCGATCAGCTCGAACGAGACCACGCCGGGATCGGCGAGCGTGGTGGCGATGGCGATCACCATGCCGGCGATGCCGATCGCGTTGCCGCGCCTTGCGGTCTCCGGCGAGGACAGCCCGCGTAGCGCCATGATGAAGCAGATCGCCGCGACCAGATAGGCGATTCCGGTGAAATCGGCGTGCACGGCGCCTTCCCTCAGCGCCGCTTGCGGTACATGCGCAGCATGCGCTGCGAGACGATGAAGCCGCCGAAGATGTTGACCGAGGCGAGGGTCACCGCGACGAAGCCCATCGTCTTGGAGAAGTCGAGCCCGGCCGGGCCGGCGGCGATCAGCGCGCCGACGATGATCACCGAGGAGATCGCGTTGGTGACGCTCATCAGCGGCGAGTGCAGCGCCGGGGTCACGTTCCAGACCACGTAGTAGCCGACGAATATGGCGAGAACGAAAACGGTGAACAGGAATATGAACGGATCGGTGGAGGCGGCGTCCGCCGCCGATTGCGCCGCGTCTTCGGGTTTCACGCTACATCCTTGTCGGCGTTCGGGGGTACGAGCGAGGGGTGGACGATCTCGCCCTCGCGGGCGATCAGGCAGGCTGACACGATCTCGTCCTCCCAGTCGATCGCCAGCGTCCCGTTCTCGCGGTCGACCAGGGGGGTGAGGAAGTTGAGCAGGTTGCGGGCATACATCGAGGACGCGTTCTCGGCGAGCCGGCTCGGCACGTTGACGTGGCCGAGAATCGTGACGCCGTGCTCCTCCGCCACCTCGCCGGCTTCGCTCAACTCGCAATTGCCGCCCTGCTCCACCGCCAGGTCGACGATCACCGAGCCCGAGCGCATCCCCTTCACCATGTCGGCGGAAATCAGCAGCGGCGCGGGCCGGCCGGGGATCAGGGCGGTGCAGATGGCGATGTCGTTTTTCGCGAGCGCCTCCGTCAGCACCTCGGTCTCGCGCTCCTTGTAGGACGCGCCCATCTCTCTGGCGTAGCCGCCGGCAGTCTCGGCGTCCGTCGTCGCCGACTCATCGACCGCGAGGAACTTGGCGCCGAGGCTCTCGACCTGCTCCTTGACGGCCGGTCGCACGTCGTAGCCGGTGACGATGGCGCCGAGCCGCTTCGCGGTCGCGATGGCCTGGAGCCCGGCGACCCCGGCGCCCAGCACCAGGACGCGGGCGGGCGGGATGGTGCCGGCCGCCGTCATCATCATCGGCAGCGCGCGGCCGAACGCCCCCGCGCCGTCGAGCACCGCCTTGTAGCCCGCGATGTTCGATTGCGAGGACAGGATGTCCATCGACTGCGCCCGGGTGATGCGGGGCAGCAATTCGAGCGAAAACGCCGTCAGCCCGGCCTTCGCGTAGGCCTCGGCGTGCGGCGGGTGCTGCAGCGCGGCGAGCGCGCCGATCACCGTCGCGCCCGGCTTCATCAGCGCGACCTCGTCGCCGCCGTCCTCGGCTTCGATCAGGGGCCGCTGGACCTTGAGGACCACGTCGCCCCCGGCGAGGGTTTCGACCTCGTCCGCCGCGATCGCCGCGCCGGCCTCGGTATAGGCATCGTCCGCGAAACCGGACTCCCTGCCCGCGTTTGTCTCCACGACGACCTCGAATCCGAGACCCGCGAGTTTCTTGACCGTATCGGGAGATGCGGCGACCCGCCGCTCGTTGCGCCGCCGTTCCTTGGGTACCGAAAGCTTCATGACAACGTCGCGCCCAGGTACGGGGTTGCACGTCCAAAAGAGGCCCTGACAGCCCCTCCGGCTTGGTATGAGCCAACGGCCATCAAAGTCAACCGGTTTGATTCGATCAAGAGGATTCCGCTGGCGCAAACGCCGCGGTTAACGCGGAATTGAACGCTTCCGGCCTTTCCAGTGCGGCGTAATGCCCCGCCCCTTCGATGACCGTGCAGGCCGTGCCGGGCAGGCGCTCGGCGAGGGTGCGGCACCGCTCGGGCGGCGCCAGCGGATCGTCGGAACCGGCGATGATTCGAACCGGCGCGGCGACGTGCGGAGCCTCGGCCGCGAGGTCGATATCGGCCATCATCGCCACCGCGGGAACGTACCCCTCGGGCCGCGCGCCCGCCATGGTCGCGACGACCTCGGCGATCAGACTCCCGGACGCGCCGGGCGCGAGCAGGCTCGGGCCGCGGTCCTCCGCGAAGCCGCGCGGGCCCAACCGCAGGAACGCGGCCGTTCTTTCCTCCACCGCCGCCGCGCGCGCCGCCGGGGCCAGCGCGCCGAAGCCGAACAGCGGGTGGGCGAAGACGACGGCGTCGGTGCGGTCGGGAAATGCGCGCGCGAACGACGCGGCAATCGGCGCCGCGACCGACTGGCCGACCAGGCAGGCCCTGTCGATCCCGAGCGCATCGAGCAGACCCGCGAGCGCCCGGACAAAGTCAGCCGCGGCGGGTGTCCCGGCGAGCGGATCCGACCCGCCATAGCCAGGCATGTCCCAGCCGACGACGCGGAAACGGTCCGACAGCGCGCCGTATTGCCGCCGCCACATCGCGGCGTTCCCGCCGAGCCCGTGCAGCAGCACCAGCGTCGGGAGCGACACGTCGCCGGCGTCGCGGCACGCGATCCTCCGCCCGCCGACCATGACGGTGCGAGAGGGCGGCGCCTCGGGCACGGCGGTCACGGGCAGGCCTCCCGCAACGCCGTCTCGTGGCCCAGACCGAGTATCCACGCTTCCTCGCGCTCGATCGTATCCCGTTCTTCCCGGTCGAGGTCGCGAGCGCCTTCGAACAGGGGCGCCAGGCCGCCGCGCCGGTCCAGCTCGGCGAAAGCGGCCGCGTTGACGCGCACCTGGGCGCGGTCGGGGATTTCTTCCTTTCGGAGGCGGGCGATCTCGGCCTTGAGGAGCGAGGGGTAGATTTCCGCCAGGACGAGCGGGGTGGCGACGGTATCGGGCGCGCGAAGCCCGGTCCGGAAAGGCCAGATCGCCGCGTGGCGTTCGATGCGCGGATCGCTCGACAGCCGCTTCAGCGCGGGCAGGCCCAGAATGACCTGCGAGCCGACGGAACCGGTGTAGGCCAGCTGCCACACCGTCTTGGCGCTCGTGGCCCGGCGATCGGCGATGCGTCGTTCCGGCGGGCGGCTATCCGGGCATGTGCGATCGTTGCCTTTGATCGGGATACGCGGAAAATCCCATCGCTCGGGGCGACCCCAGAACGGACCGACGCCCGGGTAGCGCTCGTTGATCTCTGTCGCGACTTCGTATCGATTGTTGCGGTTGTCGGGACCGTCCTTGACCCGCCTGTCGATCCAGTCCCAGAGCGCGAGGGCGCAATCCGACCCGGTCAGGCGCCGCGCGACCCCTCGGGGATAGCCGAAAGGGAAATCGAAACCGGTCAGCACCCGGCGGCCGGCGTCCAGCTCGCAGGCGATGAAATCGGCGAGGCGTTCGATGGCATCGTGACGGGTCCGGGCGTATTCGGGCTCGAGCGCATCGCCGTCGCGCTTCGCCGCCCACCAGATCGAGTCCTTCGCGGGCCGCCGGGGGCTCGGGCTGGACCGCGCCGACCAATCGACGACGATATGGGTGTCGAAGAGCCGTCCCCCTCCACCCGTCATGCCCGGACTTGTTCCACTGCTGTCCGGTTTAATTCCGGCCGATCGGGCGAACGGCCCGTGTATTGGAGGGTTTCCGACGGATCGGTCGGCCGGGACGCGAATTCCCTTCCATCGTCATGCCCGGACTTGTTCCGGGCATCCAGGTCCCTCCGCCGCCTCGCCCGCT
>JAPPHW010000104.1 GCA_028820945.1 Defluviicoccus sp. | reverse complement strand
GCCTTCCCCTCTGCCGAGCGTCACGGATCTCCACGGCAGGCCCGAACGCTTACCGACAGGCGAGCGCGGGAATACGCTTGTCTTGGAACGAATCCGCTTTCATATTGATTACTTGACTCTCATGATATCCATTTAAATTATTGATTTTTATGGCATAATTTTTTTAGCGTGATATTCCGCCACGACACCTCCCGCAATCTCGACCCGCAGCTCCACACTCACGCCGTCCTGGCCAACATGGTCAGGGGCGAAGACCGTAAGTGGCGCACCATGGCCAACGAGGGCCTCTACGAGCGCCAGAAGCTCATCGGCATGCTCTACCGGAACGAGTTGGCTCGGAACCTGTCGGACCTCGGCTACGGCATCGAGAAGACCCACGCGGACGGACGCTTCGAGATTACGGGGGTCTCGCGCGGCGTGATCGAGGCCTTCTCGACACGCCGCGCAGAGATCGAGGCGGCGATGGAGGAGCGCGGCCTGGGGGCCACCGCCGAAAATCCCCGCATCGCCGAGCGCGCGGCCCTGATGACGCGGGCGAAGAAGCGCGACGTCGACCGGGACGCGCTCCGGGCGGTATGGGAGAGGCAGGCGGCGGACCTGGGGTTCGACGCCAAAGGGCTCGCTCGGGAGGCGGCTTCGAAGGCCGCAGCGCCCGCGATGCACGACCGGGGCGCGGAGGTCGCCGCCGAGCGTGAGCCGGCCGCCGAGGCCTTGGCCTGGGCGATGGAGCACCTTTCGGAGCGCGAGGCCGTGTTCGCCCGCGCCGATCTCTTCGCCGCCGCGCTCGCGCACGAGCCCGGAAAGGTGACCATGGCCGAGGCCGAGCGGGAGGTGGCGGGCCTGGAAAAGGCAGGCGCGCTTCATGCCGTAAGCCTGCCGGGCGCCGAGGACGCGCTCACGACGGACCGGACCGTGGGCGAGGAGCGCGAGGCCATCGCGCTGATGCGCTCCGGAGAGGGCCAGGGGAGCGCCCCGATGCGAAGCTGGGCGGTGCAGAGCCGCCTCCACCGGGGGCCGCTCACCGCCGGACAGAAGGACGCGGTGAAGCTCATCCTGTCCGCGAAAGACCGTGTGGTGGGCGTCCAGGGCTATGCCGGCACGGGGAAGACCACCATGCTGGACCGGGTCAGGACCCTCGCGGAGAAGAAGGGATGGCGGATGGTCGGGCTGGCGCCGTCGGCATCGGCCGTCAAGACGCTTGCGTCCGAGGCCGGCATCGAGTCCGAAACCCTGCAACGGTTCCTTGCGCGGAACGCCGGCGTGGCCGACGGCAGGGTCACGGAGAAGGGCCAACGGGCGATGCGGGCGGCGTTCGCCAGGACGATCCTCGTGGTCGACGAGGGCTCGCTCGCCTCGACCGTGCAGGCCCGCGACCTCCTGCACATCGCCAACGCGTTCCGCATCCCGCGCGTGGTGCTGGTGGGCGACGCCAAGCAGCTCGACGCGGTCGATGCCGGAAAACCCTTCGCCCAGCTCCAGGCCGCGGGCATGAAGACAGCGGTCATGGACGAGATCATGCGCCAGCGCGACCCGGCGCTCAGGGAAGCGGTCGAGGCAAGCCTCAAGGGGGACATCCAACGTGCCTTCGAGAAGCTGGGCCCCAACGTCGCCCAGGTGAAGCCGGACAACATCGCCGGCGCGGTGGCGGCACGCTGGCTGGCGCTCTCGCCCGGGGCGCGGGAGAACACGGGCGTCATGGCGCCGAGCCACAAGCTCCGCCAGGCCATCAACGGCCACATCCGTGAGCGTCTGGTCCGCGAGGGGCGCATCCACGGCCCTGCGATGGTTTCCGAGCGGCTGGTCTCGAAGGGCTACACCAATGCCGAGAAGGCGCTGGCGGGGAACTATGCCGTCGGCGACGTGGTCGCTTTCCATCGTCCGTACAAACGCCTCGGCGTCGAGAAGGGCGACGAGCGCCTGGTCGTGGGCGTCGATCACGAGGCCCGGTCGGTGATTCTGGAAGACGGGGATGGCGGGACGGTCGCCTGGAAGCCAGCGGAAGTGGGCGGCCGCAGGGGCGGAACCGAGGTCTACCGGATGGAGGAGATCGAGTTGCGCGCCGGCGACCGCATCCGATGGACCCGCAACGATGCCGGACTCGGGCTCGTCAACAGCCGCACGGCGGAGGTTTCCGAAGTGGGGAACGGGCGGGTGAAGTTGCGTCTCGAGGAGGGGCGGAACCTGCAGCTCGGCCGGAACGACCCGCAACTTCGCCATCTCGACCATGCCTGGGCCTCGACCGTGCATGCGTTCCAGGGCCGCACGGTGGACAACGTGATCGCGGCCATGGAGGGGCGGCATCCGCATCTCACGACGCAGAAGTCCTTCTACGTCGAGATCAGCCGAGCGCGCGACCGGGCGGAACTGGTCACGGACGACGCGAAGGAACTCCGCGCCCAGCTCCAAGCCGTGACCGGGGAACGCATCGCGGCGCTGGAGGGCGTCGGCGAGACTGTAGAGGCCGCACGGGACAGGGCCGTCGATGCCGCGGGGCCGGAGGGAAGATCGCCGGATCGGGGACCCGAGGCGCCCGCCGTGAAAGAGGTTGATGGCCGCGCATCGCAGGAGAAGGCTCCGGAGCCGCCCGCGCAGGAACGTAGCCGGGAGCCCGGGATGGATCTGGGGTTGTGACCCTGCCCTGCTTGTGCGTCCGGAGGCCTTGCGCGCCGTCATTTTCCAAACGTCCCGAAGGTCCCCCGGTCTACCCGGCGTTGGATTGCCTTGCGAAGATCACGCAACTTGTACTCCCGCAACTCGCCATGTTCCGCGTACGGGAAGAAGATCCAGGGCCTGCGGCGCACGGGCAAGGCGCTCCGCATGACGGTTCCTATCCGGCTGTCGCCCACGTACACCCCGTAGGGCGGGACCGTCTCGTGGACCTTGCCGCGCCTAAGCCGGATCTTCATGGCCGCCTCCCTGCCGGTTCGCAAGCTCCGGGCGGCGTTGCCGCATCAGGGCGTCCATCGCGTTGAGCACGGTCGGCTCGTTGATTCTTCCGGAAGACCTCCTTCCCGCCCGCTGCCGCCGGATTTCTTCCCACAACTCGGCCGGGTCGAACCCGGCCAGCAGCGTCGCGATCATCCACATGTCCCGGGCGGGCGTGGACATGAAGGCGTCGGCCCGCAAACGGTGGAACTCCTGGCTCCGTACGTCGATTGAGCCGTCAGGACTGCGTGGAAGTTCGGTCATGTCGCGTCCGGTTCCCTTTCAGATTGGCTAAAGGATCTGTGGAAAACCCTGTGCATATGGCGGGTACGCGCGAGAAATCGCCCTGTTCATCCGTGATCCAACGGAATGCACAGTTCATGTGCAGCGATCCCGCCATGAAAATCGGCCATTTGTGAAGATGAGGCTCCGAAGGCCTGGGGCATCCGGCGGACGTCAGGTGGTGATGTCGATGCGCTCGCCCCAGGGCTCTCGGTTCCAATCCGACGGGGGAGGCCCGTAGCTGACCCAGACGACATCGAAGGGAGGCGGGCTCTCCGGGTAGCTGGAGCACTCCATGTCCGTGAAGTAGAGGCACACCCCCGGCTGTATCCCCTGCTCCGCCAGCCACTCGAAGCCCGGACGGAAATCGGTGCCGCCCCGGCCCTTGATGGCGATCTCGTCGGGGAGTTCGTCGGGCGCGTACTCGGCGGCGTCCTGCAATGCGGTGTCGACTTGGAGCACGATGACTCTCCCGGGGCGGATCTCAGCCGCGACCTCGCGCAGTTCCGCCCAGAACTCGACGAGGGTCTGGGTGCTGAGCGAGCGCGAGGTGTCGATGATGACGGCGATGGTGTCGATGCCTTCGGAGCGGATCGAGGGCAGGTAGAGGCCTGTAGCGATAAAGCGCCTGTTAGGAACGCTCCAGCTATAGTCGCGCTTGGCGGCGTCGGTCATGTAGCGGCGCAGGAGCGTGCGCCAGTCGAGCTTGCTGGCATGGGCGTTCCGGATCGTCTCCGCGACGAGGCCCGGCGTCTTGCCCTCGGCCCTGGCGATGTTGAGCGCCTGGTGCATGGCCTCGTCCCACGCCTGCTCCTCGGCGTTGACGTCCACGGGGGCTTCTCCGGAATCGGAGCTGTCGTCCGCGCCGGCGCCGGCGTCCATGACCTCTCCGGTGCCGGACGGATCGTGGCTCGGCGCATCGGATGCGTCGTGCTGGCCCTGACCGTCGCCGTTTCCGCCTTGGCCGTCCGCGTCGTCACCGTCGTCCTCACCCTGATCGTCGCCGTCGCCAGCGGGATCGGACGGATCGCCGGATTCATCACCGCCGGAAGGAGGCTGGCTGTCCGCGCCGGCGCCCGCGCCGCCGCTGTCTTGGGGTGCGTCGCCGTCGTCCTCGTCCCTGGGTTCCGGAAGGCGGTCGTATGCCTGCTTCACGCTTTTGTTTCTCACTGTACACAGAAATGCGCCAGAATGGACGGAAGTACTATAATCAAAGGCTTTAAGCTACTTAATCCAAGACGATGGCAGGGCATGCGCACCTCTGTCTGCGCCCCGGTTTCTTTACTGGTGTTGAATATTGTGTTGAATCCAACTCCTGGTTTGCTACAATACCCCCATG
>JAPPHW010000268.1 GCA_028820945.1 Defluviicoccus sp. | reverse complement strand
CCGGGTGCGCGTGTTCGAGCGGGGGGCCGTGCAGGTCGTCCCGGGCCTGGGGGGGCTTCTGCCCGCGCCGCGGCCTGGGGGGGGGGCGGGCGGCGGCGCCGGCGGCGGCGCCCGGCTCCAGCGGGGGCGGCGGCGTCGACAGGATGGGCGGGGGAACGGGGGGCGACGCTTTCGGCGGCCGCGCGGGCGCCTCGCTCTCCCGGTCGAACCGTTCGACGTCGCCCAGCGCCGCCTCGAACAGCGCGCGGTCGGCGGCGCTGGGCTCGCGGCTACGGCGCCGGGCCGGCATCGCATACCACCACGTGGAGCGTCCTCGGCCCGTGCACCCCGATCTGCAGGATGCGCTCGATGTCGCTCGAGCGCGACGGGCCGGTGATCAGGGTCACGTTGCGCGGCATCGGCGCGCCGCCGGCGCGGAGCAGCGCGAAGGCGTCTTCGTAGGCGCCGACGATGCGGGCCGCGTCGACCGCCGCGACATGGGTGTCGGTCAGGAAGTGAGCGGCGTTGGCGATGTCGGGCCCCGAGCGCACCATCAGCGTCCCGGTCTCGGCGATGCCGGCGACGGTGCCGGTGATCGAGACCGCGTCCCCGGCGTCGGGCACGCCGCGGCGGAGGCCCTCCAGGCGTTCGAGACCGCACGGGTCGAGCATGGGGTCTTCGGAGGCGACGACGGGGCCGGACGCGCCGAGCTCGCGCAGGAAGCGTTCGATCTCCCCGGCGACCTCGGACCAGGCCCTCACGGTGGCGTGGCTTACCCCGGCCGCGTCGAGCCCGCCGTAGAAGCGCTGGCGCAGTTCCGCCGCGCCGCCCTTCCCCCTCGCGGGGATCGGTCCGGGCGTCACCGCGGCCGCCGGGCCGGGGTTGGCGGCGCGGATCCTGGCCAGGATGTCGTCGCGGGCGGCGCTCATCGTCCGCGCCGCCGGTGCCATCCGCCGACGAAGGTGCCGCCCTCGGGCACCGGCAGGTCGCGCCCGCCGGTCCACTTGCCGGCGAAGGGAAGCCGGGTAAGACGGCCGCGCCCCATCGCCATCAGGCGGAGAACCCGCCCGCCGATCCCGCCCGCCATCCGATAGGCCCAGGGCCAGGCGGTCAGCGTCGACCAGGCGAACAGGCCCCAACGCAGGAACGTCGGTCCGAGATGGGCCTGGAAGGCGTCCTCGCGCCACATGCGGAGCAGCCTGGGCAGCGGAATGCGGACCGGGCAGACCCCCTCGCACGCGCCGCAGAAGGACGAGGCCTCGGGCAGGTGCCTGGACTTTTCCAGGCCCGAGAGCGCGGGGGTCAGCACCGAGCCTACCGGGCCGGCATAGACCGCGCCGTAGGCGTGCCCGCCGACCGCGCCGTAGACCGGGCAGACCGTCTGGCAGGCGCCGCAGCGGATGCAGCGCAGGATCTCCCGCTTGGGACCGGCGAGGAGGTCGCCGCGGCCGTTGTCGACCAGCACGACGTGGAAATTCTCCGGCCCCGCCGCGTCGCCGTCCCGCTTCGCGCCGGTGGCGAAGGTGGTGTAGGCGGAAATCTCCTGACCCGTCGCCGAGCGCGCGAGCACGCGGACCAGGGTCAGCGCCTCCTCCACCGTGCCGAGCGCCTTCTCGATCCCGGTGACCGCGATATGCGTGCGCGGCAGGGACTGGGCGAGGTCGCCGTTTCCCTCGTTGGTGACGATAACGACCGAGCCGGTCTCGGCGATCAGAAAGTTGGCGCCGGTGATGCCCACGTCGGCGCGCAGGAAGACGTCGCGGAGCGCGCCGCGGGCCTCGTCGGTGATCGGGCGGGCCTCCTCGAGCGAACGGTCGGCGGGCAGGTCCCCGTGCGCGCCGCGGAAGGTCTCGGCGAACTGGTCCTTGGTCAGGTGGATCGCCGGGATCACGATGTGGCTCGGCGTCTCGTCGCGGAGCTGGAGGACGTACTCGCCGAGATCGGTCTCGACCGTGTCGAACCCTGCATCGATCAGCGCCGCGTTGAGGTCGATCTCCTCGGTGACCATGGACTTGCCCTTGGCGATCGTCTTCGCGCCCGCCTCGCGGCAGATCCGGGCGACGGTCTCGCGGGCCTCGGGGGCGTCGCGGCACCAGTGGACCCGGCCGCCGTTGGCGACGACGTTCTCTTCGAACCGTTCGAGATTGGCGGCGAGGTTGGCGAGCGCGCCGTTGCGGATGTCCCTGGCGGCGTCGCGCAGGGATTCGAACTCGGGCAGGCGGGCCACGGTCTCGACCCGGCCCGCGCGGGCGTCGCGCTGCAGCCGGTCGAGCGCGCCGAGCAGGGTCGGGTCGCGGCGGGCGGCGGCGACGTTGTCGGGGAAGCGGGCGCTGTCGGCCTGCATCGTCAGTCTCCGCCGCCGTCGAGCAGTTCGGCGACGTGACGGGTGCCGACCGCCGATCCCCGGCGCGAGAGCCGCCCCTCGATATGGAGGAGGCAGCCGAGGTCGCCGCCGGCCACCGTGTCGGCGCCGGTCGCTTCGATGGAGTCGATCTTCTTGTCCGCCATCGCCTCGGAGATCGCCGGGTACTTGACGCAGAACGTGCCGCCGAAGCCGCAGCAGATGTCGGACCCCTCCATCTCGCGCAGCTCCGGTCCGCCCGCCGCGGCGAGGAGCGCGCGGGGCTGCTCGCGGATGCCGAGCTCGCGCAGCCCGGAGCAGGAATCGTGGTAGGTGACGCTGCCCGACCGCGCGCGGGCGGTTTCCGGGCGCCAGCCGGCGACGCGGGCGAGGAAATCGACCAGCTCGTAGGTCCTGCCGGCGAGCGCCCGCGCCTTGCCGGCCCATTCGGGATCGTCGGCGAGGAGATCGGGGAAATGGCGGACGAACATCGCGCCGCACGAGCCCGACGGGACGACGACATGCTCGAACCCGTGGAACGCGGCGACGGCGCGCCGCGCGCCGCGCCGGGCGCCCTTGCGGTCGCCGCTGTTGTAGGACGGCTGGCCGCAGCAACTCTGCGCGCGCGGCACCTCGACCCGGTAGCCCGCGCGCTCGATCAGCCGCGCCGCGGCGAAGCCCACCGAGGGCCTGAACAGGTCCACCAGACAGGTGGCGAAGAACCCGACCGCCGGGCGTTCCCGCGTCTCTTCCGTCATACCCCGGCCGCCTTCTCCCCTGGCACGGGCAGGAGCACATAGTAGCGCCCCGGCGATTTCATGCGACCGGCGCGTTCCTCGGCGTCGAGCCCGGCGCCCCAGAACAAATCGCCCCGCACCGCGCCCCGGATGGCGCCGCCGGTATCCTGCGCAACCGCGAGCCGCCTGAGCGGGCGCGCGGTATCGAGCGGGTCGACGGTGTCGATCCAGAGCGGCGCGCCGAGCGGCAGGAAACGGCGGTCGACGGCGAGGCTGCGGCCCGGCGTCAGCGGCACGCCCTGGGTGCCGATCGGCCCCTCGCCCGGGACCTCGCGGAAGAACACGTAGGACCGGTTGCGGTCCATGACCCGGCGCTGCTCCGCCGGATTGGCGCGCAGCCAGGCGCGGATCGACTGGAGCGTGACCTCCTCGCGCTCGAGCGCGCCCTCCGCCGCCAGCACGCGTCCGATCGCGGTATAGGGCCGGCCGTTGGTGGCGGCGTAGCCGAGGCGCATTATCTCGCCGTCGGGCAGCCGCACCCGCCCCGACCCCTGGATCTGCAGGAAGAACGCCGTGATCGGATCGGCGACCCAGACGATCTCGATCGCCGCGCCGTCGAGCGCGCCGTCGAGGATCTGGGCGCGGTCGTAATAGGGTTTGAGCCGTCCGTCCTCGACGCGTCCGGAGAGGCGCTCGTCGCCGAAATCCTTGCCGAAGTCCGAGAGCCGGACGGTCACCAGATCCTTCGGCCGTGTGTAGAGCGGCACCGGGTAGGCGTCGCTGCGGTGCCGCGCGCCGGAGAGCTCGGGTTCGTAGTAGCCGGTGATCAGGCCGGAATCGCCGTCGGCGCCGACCACCTGGAACGGTCTGAACCGGCGCTCGAAGAATTCGCGCGCGGCGCCGTCCCCGATCCGGGCGGCTTCCTCGCAGACCGACCGCCAGTCCTCCGGACGGCCGAACCGTTCTTCCCCGTCCTCGACTTCCGTCGGGTAGCGCAGAGGTTTGGCGCAGCTCCGCCTCAGCGCGGGCAGCGCGTCGGCGTGCCGGTCCTCGGCCCAGCCGGGCAGCTCCGCGAAGGAGACCGGCTTGAGGACGGGGATATCGGCCGGCTCCTCGTCGGGAGCGCAGCCGGGCGCGGCGGTGAGCATCAGGGCCGTGAGCGCCGCCGATACGCCATGGCGGGCCGCGCGGAGGCGCCGGACGCGGGCGCGCGGAAGGGGACTCGTCTCAGTTGGGGCTCCGCGTCTCAATCAGCTTCCAGTTGGGATCGCGGGAACGGGTGTTGCGCGCGAACGTCCAGATATCCGTCACGTCGGTGACCTGGGTGGGATCCCCCTCGATCGCCTCGCCGTCGGCATCGCGGGTCACGTTGACCTGCTCGGAGACGAAGGTGACGGTGACGAACGCGTTGCGGCCGCTCATCTCGGCCTCGACGATTTCGGCCGACTTGATGCCGACGACCGTGGTCTCCAGCGTCTCGGCGGCATCGAGGC
>JAPPHW010000036.1 GCA_028820945.1 Defluviicoccus sp. | reverse complement strand
TTTCATGCAACGGGTCACGTCGCGCGAGTTCCAGCGGAATTTCGGGCGCTTCCAGGACGAAGCCTTGAAGTCGCCCCTCTCGATAACCCGCAACGGCAGGGATCGCCTCGTGATCCTTTCCTTCGAGGAATACGAGCGCCTCAAGCGACGGGACCGGCGGGCGCTCGCCGGCGAAGAGTTGTCTGACGCCGAGCTCGAAGCGATAAGCAAGGCTGAAGTGTCCGCTCCCGACCACGAAACGGAGGAAGCCATGAAAGCGGCACGGCGCGACGAGCTTGTCACGGTCGGGACCGTCGACGAATTGATGGCCGACCTTAATTCGGAGGACTAGCCGCCCCATAGCCAACCCGGCCCGCGCACCCTAAATTCACCCCGTACGCCCCCACGCACGCCGAGCGCCCCATGTCCGATCGCAAGGTCACCATTATCCTCGCCACCCTGTTCATGACGGTCGCGGTGGCGGCGATCCTCGCGGTCTATGTCTGGCGCGAGGACGGCGGCGGGATCGCGAAGATCGGCGGGCCGTTCGTGCTGGTCGATCACACCGGGGCGGAGCGCACCGAGGCAGACCTCAAGGGACGGCACGCGCTGATCTATTTCGGCTACACATTCTGTCCCGACGTGTGCCCGACGGCGCTCGCCGACATGCTGATCGCGCTCGACGAGCTCGGCCCCGACGCGGAGCGGGTGCAGCCGGTCTTCATCACCATCGACCCCGACCGCGACACGCCCGCGGTGCTCAAGGGCTACATCCCCAACTTCCACCCCCGGCTGATCGGGCTGTCGGGCAGCGCCGCCCAGGTCAGCAGGGCGGCGCGCGCCTACCGGGTCTACTACGCCAAGGTCGACGACCCGAACGCGGGCGAGAACTACCTGATGGATCACTCCTCGGTGATCTACCTGATGGACCCCGACGGGCGCTACCTCACCCATTTCAGCCACGGCACCGGGCCGGAGACCATGGCGAAGCGCCTGCGCGAGCTGGTATCCTGAGCCGCGCGATGGCGGACGCGCCCTACTGGCGGACCAAGACGCTCGAGGAGATGACGCGCGCCGAATGGGAAGCGCTCTGCGACGGCTGCGCGCGCTGCTGCCTCATCAAGCTCGAGGACGACGATACCGGCGAGATCGCCTATACCGACATCGCCTGCCGCCTGCTCGATATCGGCACCTGCCGGTGCACGCGCTACCGCCGGCGGCTCCGGCTGGTGCCGCAATGCGTCCAGCTGACGCCGGAAGAGGTGCGGAAGATCGACTGGCTGCCGTCGACCTGCGCCTACCGGCTGGTCGCCGAGGGCCGGGACCTCGCCTGGTGGCACCCGCTGGTCTCGGGCGATCCGGAGACCGTGCACAAGGCCGGCATCTCGGTGCGCGGCCGGGTCGTGCCGGAACGCCGCGGCGACGATCCCGAGGACCGCGTCGTCACCTGGCCGGAATGAGCTCTTCCGCCGGCTCCGGGGCGTCCTCGCGGGCGGGCGGGACCGGCCATGACTCCCGCAACCCGGCTTCCCCGCGGCGGGCCTCGTCGACGCTCCGCGCCTTGACCGGGCCGTAGCCGCGGATCTTCTCCGGCAGGCTCGCGAGCGCGACCGCGGTCTCGTAGTTCGCCTCGGTCAACCCGCCGGCGAGCTCTTCGACGAGGGCGAAATACCAGTCGACGAGCTCCCGTTCGAGGCGCCGGTCCGGGCTCCGCGCGAACACGTCGAACGGCCCGCCGCGCAGGCGCTTCATCCGCGCGAGCACGCGGAAGGCCGCCATCGTCCACGGCCCGAAGCCGCGCTTCCGGGGCTCGCCGGTGGTCGGGTCGGGACGGCGCAGCAGCGGGATCGCGAGGTGGATGGAAAGCCGGAAATCGCCCTCGAACTGCGCCTTCAGCGGTTCCGCGAAGGCGGGGTCGGTATAGAGCCGGGCGACCTCGTACTCGTCCTTGTAGGCCATCAGCTTCGCCGCGTACCGCGCGACGGCCGCGGCGAAGTCGAGCGAGGCATCGCCCAGCGCCCGGTCCGCCGCCTCGGCGCGCGCGACGAGGGCGCGGTAGCGCTCGGCGTAGGCCGCGTCCTGCCAGGCGGTGAGCAGCGCCGTCCGGTCCTCGACGATCTCCTCGAAGGTCTCGGCGACGGGCTCGGCGTCCGGCGCCGCGCCGGCGCGGTCGAGCACGGCGCGGACCTCCTCCGGCCTCGCGGCCTGGACCCGGCCCCAGCCGAGCGCCTCCTTGTTGGCCTCCACCGCGACGCCGTTGAGCTCGATCGCGCGTTCGAGCGCCGCGAGCGAGACCGGGATCAGCCCGCGCTGCGCGGCGTAGCCCACCATGAACATGTTGGTCGCGATGGCATCGCCCAAGAGGGCGGTCGCCGTCCGCGTCGCGTCCACAAGCTCGGTCAAATTGTGCCCCGCCGCCTCGCGGATCGCGCCGAACAGCGCGGCGTGGTCGAAAACCGTGTCGCCGTCCAGGGTGAACGCCGCGGTCGGCGCCACGTCCCGGTTGACCACCGCCCGCGTCCGTCCGCGCCCGAGCTTCGCCAGCGCATCGAAGCTTCCCGCCGTCACCGCGTCGCAGGCCAGCAGCAGCTTTGCCTTTCCGGCCGCGATGCGCACGGCGTGCAGATCTTCCGGCGCCGCGGCGATGCGGACATGGCTGACCACCGCCCCGTTCTTCTGCGCGAGCCCCGACTGGTCGAGCACCGTCACGCCCTTGTTCTCCAGATGCGCCGCCATGCCGAGGATCGCGCCGATGGTCACCACGCCGGTGCCGCCGATCCCGGTGACCAGTATGTCCCACGGCTCGTCGAGGTCGGGCGGGTCCGGCTCCGGCAGGTCGGCGAGCAGGCCGGGCAGCGCGTCGCCGCCCGCCTTCGCCCGGCGGATTTGCGCGCCTGTCAGCGTCACGAAGCTCGGGCAGAAGCCGTTGACGCAGGACAGATCCTTGTTGCAGGAGGACTGGTTAATCCGGCGCTTGCGGCCGTAGCGGGTCTCCAGCGGCTCGATCGAGACGCAGTTCGACTTGACCGAGCAGTCGCCGCACCCCTCGCACACCGCCTCGTTGATGAAGACGCGCACGTCCGGATCGGGCGCCGTCCCGCGCTTGCGCCGCCGGCGGAGCTCGGCCGCGCAGGTCTGGTCGTAGATCAGCACGCTGACGCCCTCGGTCTCGCGCAGCGAACGCTGGAGGGCGTCGAGCTCCTCGCGAGGGTGGATCTTCAGCTTGCCGGGGAAGGGCGCGCGCCCGGTGTACTTGCCGGGGTGGTCGGCGACGACGACGACCCTCGCGACGCCTTCGGCCAGCACCTGGGCCGCGATCTGCTGCGGGGTGACGGTCTGCGGCTGGCCGCCGGTCATCGCGACGGCGTCGTTGTAGAGCACCTTGTAGGTGACGTTGACCCCGGCGAGCACGGCGGCGCGGATCGCGAGGATGCCGGAATGGTGATAGGTGCCGTCGCCCAGATTGACGAAGACGTGGTTCTGCTCGGTGAAGGGGGCCTGTCCGATCCAGTTCGCCCCCTCGCCGCCCATGTGGGAGTAGGTCGAGGCCTGGCGGTTCATCAGCAGCGCCATCCAGTGGCAGCCGATTCCCGCCTCGGCGCGGCTTCCCTCCGGCACCTTGGTCGAGGTGTTGTGCGGACAGCCGGAGCAGAAATAGGGGGTGCGCTGGAGCTCGGGCGCGTAGCCCGACAGCGCGCGCTCCTTGGCCTCGATCTCGTCAAGCCGGTCGGCGATGCGGGCGTTCGAGCGGTAGCGTCCGATGCGCCCCGCGATCACTCTCGCGATCGTGGCGGGGGTGAGCTCGCCGGCGGCCGGCAGCAGCCAGTTACGCTCCTCGTCGAACTTGCCGACGATGCGGGGACGGGCGCTTTCCTTCCAGTTGTAGAGCTCGGCGCGGAGCTGGTTCTCCATTACCGCGCGCTTTTCCTCGACGACCAGGATCTCCTCCAGCCCGTCGGCGAAGGCCCGCGTGCCGCGGCGCTCCAGCGGCCACACCATGCCCGCCTTGTAGATCCGGATGCCGAGCTCCGCCGCGCCGGCCTCGTCGATGCCGAGATCGCCGAGCGCCTGGCGCACGTCGAGATAGGACCTCCCGGCGGTCAGGATGCCGAGGCGCGCGTTCGGGCTGTCCCAGACGGTGCGGTCGATCCGGTTCTCGCGCGCGAAGCGGAGCGCGGCGTAGATCTTGTCCTCCTGCAGCCGCGCCTCGATCTGGAGCCGGTCCTCGCCGAGCCGGATCGAGGCGTCGGTGGGCTCGTCGTCTTCGGGGACCGCGATCTGCAGTCGGCCGGGGTCGACGGTCACGCTGGCCGAGCTTTCCACCGTCTCCGTCAGGCACTTGAACCCCACCCAGGTCCCGCAATAGCGCGACATCGCCCAGCCGAGCAGCCCGAAATCGAGATATTCCTGCACCGAGGCCGGGTGCAGAACGGGCATCATCAGGGCCGCGAAGTTGTGCTCGGACTGGGTCGGAAGGGTCGAGGAGACGGCGCCGTGGTCGTCGCCCACCAGCGCGAGCACCCCGCCATGCAGCGAGGTGCCTGCGGCGCTCGCGTGGCGCATCGCGTCCATCGACCGGTCGAG
>JAPPHW010000391.1 GCA_028820945.1 Defluviicoccus sp. | reverse complement strand
CAGATGGAATGGACCAGCGACGTCGCGGCCGAGATGCTGCGCCGGCTCGGGATCAAGTACGTCTCGCTCAATCCGGGCGCCAGCTATCGCGGGTTCCACGATTCCATCGTCAACTATCTCGGCAACGAAGACCCGCAGATGCTGCTGTGCCTGCACGAGGACCATGCGGTGTCGATCGCGCACGGCTACGCCAAGGTGACGGACGAGCCGATGGGGGCGATCGTCCATTCCAACGTCGGGCTGATGCACGGGCTGATGGGCATGTTCAACGCCTGGTGCGACCGCGCGCCGGTCTACGTGATGGGGGCGACCGGACCGGTCGACGCGCCCTTGCGGCGGCCGTGGATCGATTGGATCCACACCGCCAAGGACCAGGGCATGATGCTCCGCAATTTCGTCAAGTGGGACGACGAGCCGCGTTCCGCCGAGGCGATCGTCGAGACGATGCTGCGCGGCGGGATCATGGCGCGAACGCCGCCGCGCGGTCCGGTCTATATCTGCCTCGACGCGGGGCTCCAGGAGGCCCGGCTCGACGGCGAGGTGACGATCCCCGACGCCGCTCGGTTCGAACCGCCGGAGACGCCGCACGCATCGGCCGCTTCCGTGGCCGCGGCGGCGGAAACCCTGATCGGCGCCGAGCGTCCCGTGATGATGATCGGCCGCGTCTCGCGCAGCCGAGAGGGTTGGGACCGCCGGGTCCGCCTCGCCGAGATGCTGGGCGCGCGCGTGGTCACCGACCTCAAGACCTCGGCTTCGTTCCCGACCGGTCATCCGCTCCATGCCGGCCCGCCGTCCAACTGGGTGCGCGGACCCGGCGAGGACCTGGTGCGCAACGCCGATGCGCTCCTCGTGCTCGACTGGATCGACCTCGCGGGCACCTTCAAGGCGCTCGGCCTCGGCTACGGCGTTCCCGCGAAGGTGATCGACGTGACGCTCGATTCATACGTTCACAACGGCTGGTCGATGGACCATTTCGGCCTCGCCGTCGGCGATCGGCGCCTGCTCGCGGAACCCGACGCGTTCGTGGCCCAGCTTCTCGCGGAAGTCGAGGACAGGCTGGACGGCAAGCCGAAATTCGCGGGCGGCGATCCGGTGCCGCTCGCGGAGCCCGACACCAAGGACGCCTCCGCGCCCATCGCGCCGCGCGACATCGCCGGCGCGCTCAACCGGGTCAAGGGGGAGAGGAAGATCACGCTCACCCGCGTGCCGCTCGGCTGGGCCGGCGACTCGTATCACTTCGGCGAACCGCTCGATTACCTTGGCAATGACGGCGGCGGCGGGCTCGGGTCCGGTCCCGGCAACGCCATCGGGGCGGGGCTGGCGCTGATGGGATCGGGGCGGGTGCCGGTCGCGATCCTCGGCGACGGCGACTTCATGCAGGGCGGCTCGGCGCTCTGGACCGCCGCGCATTACAACATCCCCGTGCTCTTCGTGGTGTCCAACAACCGGTCGAACTTCAACGACGAGGTTCACCAGGAGGCGATGGCGAAGGAGCGCAACCGCCCGGTGGAGAACCGGTGGATCGGCCAGCGCATCGACGATCCGGCGATCGACCTCGCCGGCTACGCGCGGTCCCAGGGGGTCGACGCGGCGGGCCCGGTCGAGACGGTGGGCGATCTCCCCGGGGCGCTGGACGCCGCGATCGCGGCCGTCGAGGCGGGCAAGCCCTTCCTGCTCGACGTGGTGGTCCAGCCGGGCTACAGCGCGCCCATGGTGACGCGCGCCAGCGGCGAGGCATCGACCGGCACGGCGAGCTAAGGTTTCCGTTCGTCACTCTTCCGGCGCTGCCAGCGGAACGAGCTTCGACCTCCTGATAACGCGGTCGCGGGTCAGGAGCGGGACGTCGTGCACGACGCTCGTGGCGGCGATGATCTCGTCCGCCGGGTCGCCCCTGAAATCGAGGCTGACGGAAGTTCGGGCTACTTCGAGATCGATGGGCCAGACATGCAACTGCGACAGCACGCGCCTGACCTCCCGGTCGTCGAGATCCATGTTCAGCCGGCCCAGCTGGGTGAGCTTGGCAAGCTCCCAAAGCACGATGGCCGAGATCGACCACCGATTGCGCGACAGCAACGCGCTTTCCCGCCCGGACAAACCGCCGACGACGGCGAAAACGAGGAAATGGGTATCAAGATTCAGCACTGGCGTCCCATTCGATTCCGGTCGAGAGGATGTCACCCCGAATTTCCACCTTGTCACGCAGGCTGCCGATCAGTTCGGCGTGCTGCCGGTCGAAGGGGAGCAGGCGCGCGACAGGCTTGCCGCGCTTGGTGATGATCAGACCGTCCGGGTCGAGATCGTCGAGCAGACCCAGGCACTGCTCCTTGAACTTCGCCGCGCCGATCGTTTTCATCCTTCCGCTCCCATCAATATGATCATATTATATGACTAGTCATTTTATATGTCCATAATGTTCAAAGCTCAAAGCCGGATTTCCTCCCCCAGCAGCGGGAAGGCGCCGAGTTCGGTCGCCTCGGTGACCGCCGGAGCTTCCGTGACGTAGCTCGGGTCGAGTTCCGCGAGGCTGGCGACCCCGACCAGGCCCATCGCGTTGTGGATCTCCGCCTCCAGGATCTCCAGCGCCCGGACCAGCGTCGCCGTGCCGCCGACGGCGAGCGCCCAGGCCTGGAGCCGCCCGATGGCGACCGCATCCGCGCCCAGAGCGAGCGCCTTGATGACGTCGGTGCCCCGGGCGATGCCCGAATCGAGCACGATCTCCGCCCGCCCGTCGACCGCGGCCACCACCTCGCGCAGGATGTCGATCGTGCCCTGGCCGTGGTCGAGCTGGCGGCCGCCGTGGTTGGAGACGTAGATCGCGTCCACCCCGTGCTCGACCGCGAGCTCGGCGTCCTCGGCGGTCTGGATACCCTTGAGGATGAAGGGAAGGCCGCCATGCTCCCTCATCATCGCCATGGTTTCCCAGGTAATCTTCGTCTGCCACTCGCGCCCGGTCTGGGTGCGGACGCTCGGCGGCAGCCAGCGGGTCAGCAGCTGGCGCTCGCGGCGGCCGTAATGGGCCGAGTCGACGGTCAGCGCAAGCGCGGCATAACCGGCATCCCTGGCCCGCGCGACGAGGTCCCGAATCCAGTCGTCGTCGCCCCGGATGTAGATCTGAAAGATCTTCGGGTGGTCCACCGAAGCGGCGATCTCCTCCAGGCTCGGCTGGGTCACCGTCGAGACCATCTGCAGGGTGCCGAACGCGGCCGCCGCCCGGGCGACGGCGATCGCGCCGTCCGGGGTGATCGTCTGGAGCGATCCGATCGGCGCGAGAAGAACCGGAATGCGGAGCTTGTGGCCGAGCAACGACCCCGATACGTCGATCTCCGACACGTCGCGCAGCACCCGCGGGCGGAAGGCGATACGATCGAGCGCATGCCGGTTGCGCCGCATCGTGGTCTCGGTTTCGGCGGCGCCGGTGATGTAGTTCCAGACCGGCTGGCTGACGCTCTGACGCGCGGCACGGACGATCTCGTGAGTGGTCTCGTATCGCTCTGGCATGGGGTGCTCCGGAGGTTGCGGGGGTGCCGTTGACAGCGGCGGCGCCAACGACGGAACATGATCCCACGCCGGAGCGGCGCGGAGAACCATGGCCAGCATTCTTGAGATTTCCGAGGTCTCGAAGACCTATGACGTGGATGGCGAAAATCCCGTCCAGGCGCTCGACCGGGTGACGCTCGACGTCGCCGAGGGCGAGTTCGTTTCGGTAATCGGCCCGAGCGGCTGCGGCAAGTCGACCCTGTTCAACATCGTCGGCGGCCTGATCGCCCAGTACGAGGGCAGCGTTCGAATCGACGGGCACGCGGTCGACGGCGCGCATCGCGATGTCGGCGTCGTGTTCCAGGAAGAATCGACCTTTCCCTGGCGGACCACGCTCGACAACGTCGCCTTTCCGCTGGAGGTCCAGGGAATGAACAAGGCGGAGCGCGAGGGCAAGGCGCGCAAATTCGTGAGTTTGGTCGGGCTCGACGGGTTCGAGAACCACTACCCGGCACAGCTCTCGGGTGGGATGAAGCAGCGGACGGCGGTGGCGCGGACGCTCGCCTACGAGCCCCGCATCATGCTGCTCGACGAGCCCTTCGGCGCGCTGGACGAGCAGACACGCATGCTGTTGGGCGACAAGATGCTGGAGATCTGGGCCACGCTGAACCAGACCATGCTGCTGATCACCCACAACATCACCGAGGCGGTCCAGCTTTCCGACAGGGTGGTGGTGATGTCCTTCCGGCCGGGCAAGATCAAGGAAGTGATTTCGATCGATCTGCCGCGTCCGCGTTCGTCGGAGGTTATTTCGACGCCCATGTTCGGCGAGTATGTGGGCAGACTCTGGACGCTGCTTCGCGAGGAAGCGTCGCGCGGCATGGTAGAGGCAGAAGCCGAGCTCGCCGCGCGGTAGGAGAGTCGTTTCGCGGCCCTCGCCGGGATACACTGCGGCGGCCGATTACCAGGAGGAGAGGAAAAAATGGCTGGATATCCGAAGACGGCGGCGCTGGCCGTCATCGCGGCTGCCGTCGCCGCGTCGCCCGCGGCGGCGCTCGACAAGATCCGCATGGTCAACAGCACCAAGGTGGTGTTCGAGACCGAGC
>JAPPHW010000242.1 GCA_028820945.1 Defluviicoccus sp. | reverse complement strand
GGGCATGACGACAAAGGGGCGGAGCGGCGTTCCTGTCGCCGGTCCGCGCCAGCCGGCCGCCCTCGCCGGGATCAGGCGCCAAGAGACGCGCGCGCCTCGGCCAGGGTCTCGTGTATCGGAAAAAGCCGCTCGAAACCGGTGACCCTGAACACCTCTCGAACCGGATCCGAGAGGCCGCACAGCAACAGCGTCGCGTCGCGTTCGACCAAGGACCTGGCGGTCACGAGGACGACGCGGAGCCCGGAGCTGCCGATAAAGTCCAGCTCGCCGAAATCCATGATCACCGCGCGGTCGGTGTCCTCGATCGTATCCCCGATCGCATCCCTGAACGCTTCGGAGTTGGACCAGTCCAGCCGACCTTTTACTCCAACGGACAAGATGTCGTCGTGCCGTTCGATGGTCAGATCCATCGTCCTCTTGTCCTTAACCGGCCCACTTCGAAAACACGTTCCCGGGTACCATGTAATCGTTAAGCCCCGATGCCCCTGTCGACGATCCGTTACTTGGCTTGAATTTGCCACGCACATCCGAGCGCTTGCTCTTGGATCGTGCAGTCTTCCGCGTCAAAAGCCAAGAGCAATTCAAATGCGCCGCGCGGCCGGAGCCCGGTCCCGTCCCGGGCGCCGGTGCCTGTGCAATGGTAGGATGGGTTCACGGCCCGCGCGAAAGGAGGAGCGACGACAAGCTTCAGGCCGGGCGGGCTTTCCGGACCCTCCACCGATCGAGGAACCTGTAGATGGAGATCGGTTTCTTCTTCTGGCCCTACACGCCCGAGCTGACCGGGCGGATGGCGGAAGCCGCCGACCGCTGGGGCTATGACGCGATCGGCATCGCCGACACGCCGGGCAACGCGATGGATCCGTGGGTCGCCGCCACGATCGTCGCCCGCGACGTGCGTAAGGCTCGGATCGCTCTCTGCGTCACCAACCTGTCCTCGCGCCATCCGGCGGTCTCGGCCGCCGCCGTCTCGTCGCTGGAGCTGCTTGCCCCGGACCGCGTGGTGCTGGGGCTGGGCGCGGGACACAGCGGTACGCGGAATCTGGGATTGCCCAGCTCCGATCTGGCCGAGCTCGACGACGGGATACGCTTCGTAAAAGCGCTGACGTCCGGAGAGCCGGCATCGCTCGGCGGCGCGGAAGCCCATATTCCCTGGGCGCGGGGCGGCGTTCGCGTGTTCCTGGCCGCTTCCGGCCGGAGGACCCTCGGACTGGCGGGCAGGATCGCCGACGGCGCCTTCGTCAATTTCGGCATCGCCGGCGACAATCTTCGCTACTCCGAAGCCCTGGTCGCCGAAGGCGCGCGGGAAAGCGGACGCGCCTTGAACGGGGTGGAGGCCTGGCAGATCGCCAGCCTCGACTGCAACCGCGACGGCGATGCCGCGAGGCAAAGGGCCGGTGCGATCCTGGCCTTCATGGCGGGCGGCTACATTCTCTCGGGCGACGATCTCGCGGAGCGCGGGGTGCCGGCGGAATACCACGAGCCGGTTCGGGAGCTGCGCAGGCGCTACAGCACCCGGCCGGGAGAGGCCGATGCGCGGCTGGTCGACGAGCTCGGGCTGTTCGACTACCTGGCCGGACGCTTCGCGATTTACGGCACCCCGGAGCAATGCCTCGATCAACTGCGCGCCGCCAGGGCGGCGGGTCTGAAGCGCGTCATGTTCACCGTCAGCGTCGCCTCGGACCCGGCGGGGACGGTGGAACTCTTCGGGGAGCATGTCCTGCCGGCGATCCGCGCCGGTCAGTGAGAGTCCAGCGGCGGGGGGACATCCGCCAGCAGCGGCTCGCCCGCGACCTTGCCGCGCTTCAGCAGGCGGCGCTCGTCGGCCGGGAAATCGGTCCGCGCATGAACCGAGCATCTGTTGTCCCAGATCACGTAGTCGCCCGCTCGCCAGACATGCTCGTAGTCGACCCGCTCGACATAGGCGCAGACCTCTTCGATCAGCGCCTCGCCCGCGGCGCGATCGTAGCCTTCGACCGCCGCGGTCATCAATCGGTCGACATAGAGCGCCTTCTTCCGCGTGACGGGATGGACGATCACCGCCGGCTGCCAGAAATGGGGGATTCCGTCGAGGTCCGCGATGTCGGGCCGCTTCTTGAGCGTGTAGTCGTAGACCTGAAGGACCTTTCTTCCGTCGATCGCGCGGCGAAGTCTCTCGGGCAGCGCCTCGTAGGCGCGGTAGCAGTTGCCGAACAGCGTGTTTCCGCCGCTTCCCGGCAGTTCGACGGCGTAGAGCCACGTCGCCTTGTCGGGCGCCCGGGTAAAGCTGTTGTCGTGGTGGAACCACATGTCGCCGTCGCCGAGCGCCCCGATGGGCGCGCCGGTTTCGTCGCGGATGTTGGAGATCAGCGCGATCGACGTATCGTCGTCTCCGCGCCGGTTGGCGGGCATCGAGATATCCGCCGGTTCGCCCAGCCAGTCCGCGCTCCGCCTGAGCGCATCGTCGTCGAGCGTCTGGCCGCGGAAGACCAGCACGATACGATCGAGCCAGGCCCCGCGCAGGACGGCGGCGGCCGCGGGGTCCAGCGGACGGGACAGGTTTACGCCACGGATTTCCGCGCCCATGGCGGACGACAGCGGAACGATCTCGACAGTCATGGCGGCGATAGTAGTGCCGATACCGCTCCGCTGCACAGCGGATACGGAGTATCCTGAGCGGCGAACCGACCGGGATCGCTTGTATGGGCTTGCTCTCCTACGACGCCGCGGACGTCGTCGTGCGCGAGGATCTGGCCGCCGCCCACGAGCGCGCATGGCTGAGGCTTGGCTCCCCGGGCACATGGTTCGGGGCGGAGCGCCGCCTCGCGATCGCCGCCGAGACAAGAGCGGCCTGGAACTGCGGCTATTGCGCGGAATGCAAGGCCGCGGTGTCTCCGTACGCCGTGGAGGGGTCCCATGGGGCGGCGACCGATCTGCCCGAAAACCTTGTGGAGGTCGTTCACCGGGTCGCCACCGACCCCGGCCGTCTGACCCGCGCCTGGTTCGAACGCGCGCGGGAAAGCGGTATCGGCGATGAGGAGTTCGTCGAGACCGTCGGCGTCACGGTGACGACGATCGCGATCGACATGTTCTGCCGCGCGATCGGCGTCGCCGCGCACCCCTTGCCCGAACCCGAACCGGGCGAACCTTCGAGGACGCGGCCGGCGGGAGCCAAACCCGGACCGGCCTGGGTTCCCATGCTCGCGCCGGCGGACAGGACCGAGGACGAATCGTGCCTCGACAACGTCTATGTCTCGCCGGATCCGACCTTCGTGCGGCGCGCCCTCAGCCTGGTTCCCCGGGAAGCGTCGGGACTCTTCGACATGGTCGACGCGCAATATCTTCCGGGCCGGCTGATCCCCGACGTCGCGGGCCGGCACCGCGCCGTTTCCCGCGCCCAGATGGAGCTGATCGCGGGACGCGTTTCCGCCCTTAACGGGTGTTTTTACTGAACCGTCACCCATGCCGAGATGCTCCGTGCGAGCGCCAGAGCAACCGGAGACGCGGTCGATCTCAAGACCATCGTCGACGAGGAAGCGGGAGACGGCGGCATCCCGCATGGCAGCCTGCTGAAGGCGTTCGCCGAGGCTACGCTGGGCGACGACGGGACGCTGCTGACCGATGTCCGGAAACGCCTGCGGAATGCCCTGGGCGACGCCGCGCTCGTCGATGCGGCCGCGGTCATAGCAAATTATTCGGCGCTGGATCGTGTCGCCGACGCGACCGGGATTCCGCTGGAGCCCGCCAAGGAAACCGGGACCGCGGATTTGCGCGCCGAACTCCGAATCGACGCCCTTCGCGACTCGCCATAGCGCGGGGCCGTTCAGGCCGCGCGTAGAGTCTCCAGCATCGCCTCCACCCTGGGCCAGCTCCTGGCGCCGTTGACGGCAAGCGAACGGGTCAAATCCTCCGGGACGGCGTCGATCAGCGCGGGCAGGAAGCTCGCGCGGTCGCGCACCCGCGCGAGCCAGTCCTCGACATTGGGCCGGCCGTTCCAGAAGCCTTCCATGCCCATCATCGACAGCCGGTTGACGTAGGGCGTCATACCGGAGTCGGCGAGCGAATAGGCGTCGCCCGCGAGCCACGGCGTGCGCGACAGCGTGGCCTCCATGTCGGCCAGGGTCTTCTCGAACTCGACGACGGCGGCGCGCGCGCTGGGCGCCTTGATGCCGAGCTCGATCCATTCGCGCTTGCGCTGGCGCTTCACCGGGTCGCGGGTCTCCTCGACGATCGCCTCGACCTGCTCCGGCGTGTTGTTATCGAGGATGGTGAACCGGTGCGAAGCGGAATAAGTCAGCACGCTGGTCATCGGGTGCAACCGCTCGTCGATCCGCTTGGTCCAGATCCGCATCGCCGCCAGGTCGTAGGGGTCGGCGGATCTGAGCGGCGGGTCGGGCAGGATATCGTCGAGATATTCGCAGATGACCGTCGATTCGACGATCGCCCGGCCATCGTCGACCAGTGTCGGCACCACGGCGTTGGGGTTAAGCGCCAGGTACCAGTCCTGGAACTGCTCCCCCCTCAGCACGTCCACGATCTCGCCGGTCCACTCGGCCTGCTTCTCGTGGAGCACGATCCGCACCTTGGCCGCGCAGACCGAGCTTCCCTGGTGGTACAGCGTCAGCATGGCCCCTCCCCGCTCCC
>JAPPHW010000115.1 GCA_028820945.1 Defluviicoccus sp. | reverse complement strand
CAGAGGCCGAGCGAGGCAGGAACGCCCATGTCGAACGAAGCAGCCGCCGAACAGCCGGCGGCGGACGTGCCCCCCGAGGCGATCGCGGGAGAAAATTTCGCGAGCATGCTCGAGGAGAGCTTTGCGGTACGCGAACCCACCGAAGGCTCGGTGGTCCAGGGTATCGTGATCAGTATCGAGAACGATTCGGCGCTCGTCGATGTCGGGCTCAAATCGGAGGGGCGGGTCGCGCTCAAGGAGTTCGCGGCTCCCGGCCGCGAGCCCGAGCTGAAGGTGGGCGACTCGGTCGATGTCTATCTGGAGCGCATGGAGGACCGCAACGGCGAGGCGGTCCTGTCGCGCGAACGGGCGCGCCGGGAAGAAGCGTGGACCCTGCTCGAAAAGGCGTTCGGTGCCGGGGAACGGGTCAGCGGCACGATCTTCGGCCGGGTGAAGGGCGGATTTACCGTCGATCTCTCCGGCGCGGTGGCGTTTCTGCCCGGAAGCCAGGTCGATGTGCGCCCGGTCCGCGACGTTTCGCCGCTGATGGGCACGCCGCAGCCGTTCCAAATCCTCAAGATGGACCGCCGCCGCGGCAACATCGTGGTTTCGCGGCGCGCGGTGCTCGAGGAATCCCGCGCCGAAGCACGCAACGAGCTTCTGGCCAATCTGAAGGAGCGCCAGATCCTCGAAGGGATCGTCAAGAACATCACCGACTACGGCGCTTTCGTCGATCTCGGCGGGGTCGACGGGCTGCTGCATGTCACCGACATCGCCTGGCGCCGGATCAACCATCCGAGCGACGCGCTCAGCATCGGGCAGACCGTCAAGGTCCAGGTCATCCGCTACAACCCGGAGACCCAGCGCATCTCGCTCGGCATGAAGCAGCTCGAGGCCGACCCGTGGGACGGCGTGGAGCACAAATACCCGGTGGGCGTGAAGTTCACCGGCCGGGTCAGCAACATCACCGACTACGGCGCCTTCGTCGAGCTGGAGCCCGGCGTCGAAGGGCTGGTCCACGTCTCCGAGATGAGCTGGACCAAAAAGAACGTCCACCCGGGCAAGATCGTCTCGACCAGCCAGGAGGTCGAGGTGATGGTGCTGGAGGTCGATTCCAACAAGCGCCGGGTCTCGCTCGGGATCAAGCAATGCCGCGAGAACCCGTGGGACCAGTTCCTCGAAAGCCACCCGGTGGGCTCGGTCATCGACGGAGAGGTCAAGAACATCACCGAGTTCGGCCTGTTCGTCGGCCTCGACAGCGAGATCGACGGGATGGTCCACCTCTCGGATATCGACTGGGCGCGCCCGGGCGAGGAAGCGCTGCGGGATTACAAGAAGGGCGACCTGGTAAAGGCCAGGGTGCTCGACGTGGATCCCGACAGGGAGCGCATCTCGCTCGGCATCAAGCAGCTCGAGGAAGACCAGTTCCAGATCGCGATCGAGAACGTCAAGCGCGGCGATGTCCTGACCTGCACGGTCGCCAAGGTGCTGGACACCGGGCTGGAGGTCACCGTGGCGAGCGGCCTGCCGGGATTCATCCGCCGGGCGGAACTTTCGCGCGACCGCGCCGACCAGCGCCCCGACCGCTTCGCCGCGGGCGACCGGATCGATGCGCGGGTCACCAGTATCGACCGCCGCGACCGCAAGGTCTCGCTGTCGATCAAGGCGCAGGAGGTGGCCGAGGAGAAGCAGGCGATGGCCGAGTACGGCTCGACCGATTCCGGAGCCAGCCTGGGCGACATTCTCGGCGCCGCGATCCGCGAACGCGCGCAGCGCGAGGCCACGACCGACACCGATCCGGCCGAGACGCCGGAGATGGAGGCCACGACCGACACCGATCCGGCCGAGACGCCGGAGATGGAGGCCACGACCGACACCGATCCGGCCGAGACGCCGGAGACCGAGGCCCCGGCCGGCGAGGGCGGGGATGCCGGCGGCGAGGACAAGGACGGCTGACGCCGCCGGTCTCGCGTAGACCCGGCCCGTCGCCGTCCGCATGGCTCTCGACGCGGACTATCTGATCGACCGCCGGCGCCTGAAGCGGCGGCTCTCTTTCTGGCGGGGCATCGGCATTCTCGCTTTGCTGCTGGCCGCGCTCGCCGCTTTCGGACGGTTTTCCGGTCTCGACGGTGGCGACTATATCGCACGCCACGCCGTCCAGGGGCTGATTGCCGACGACCCGCGCCGGCACCGCATGCTGGCATCCGTCGCCAGGGACGGGAACGCGCGGGCGATGATCGTCCGCATCGACAGCCCGGGCGGCACCGTGGTCGGCGGCGAGGCGCTCTACCGCTCGCTCCGCGCCGTCGCCGTGGAAAAGCCGGTCATCGCCGTCCTCGGCAGCCTCGCCACGTCGGCCGGTTACATGGCCGCGATCGGGGCGGACCGCGTCGTCGCCCGCCGCGGCACCGTCACCGGGTCCATCGGGGTGGTGATGCACACGGCGGATATTTCGGGCCTCCTCGAAAAGCTCGGGATCGGCGCGGAGACGATCCGCAGCGGACCGCTCAAGGCGATGCCGTCGGGATACGAGAAGCTCTCCGACGACGGGCGCGAGGTCTTGCGGGAGCTGATCGCCGACAGCCACCGGATGTTTCTCGATCTGGTGGCGGAGCGGCGCGGGCTGGACGGCGCCGGGCTGGAGAGAATCGCGGACGGGCGCGTGCTCACCGGACGGCAGGCGCTGGACGCAGGTCTGGTCGACGCGATCGGCGGAGAAACCGACGCGGTCGCCTGGCTCGAAGCCGAGAAGGGCATCGCCCCGGGGCTTCCGATTCGCGAGGTGGGGGAGAGCGGCAGGTTCGCCAGGCTGCTCGACCGGGCGGCGGCGCTGGGCGAAAGAACCATTTTCTCTGAACGGCTTACGCTTGACGGTCTGGTGTCGGTCTGGCACGCTGGCGCGCGCTGACGGGACCTGAAGATGGCCGCCGGCCGCCCGCCGGGAAGGACGATCGAAGGCCAGCTAGGCGGAATGTGTCCGGGAACGGCCGCGGATGACCAAGTCCGAGTTGATCCAGCGTCTTGCGGACCAGAATCCCAATCTGTTCCGGCGCGACATAGAGCGCATCGTCTCCACCATCTTCGATGAGATCTCCGACGCACTTTACCGTGGCGGCCGCGTCGAATTGCGCGGCTTCGGCGCCTTTTCCGTCAAGGAGAGGGGCGAACGGGTCGGCCGCAATCCGCGCACCGGCAAGTCGGTCAACGTGGAGAAGAAATACGTGCCCTTCTTCAAGGCGGGCAAGGACCTGCGCGACCGGCTGAACGCCGATTCCTGAGCCGGGGAGCCCGCGCCCGGACCGAGCGGGGCGAGACCGCGGATGAAGATTTTATACAGGCTGGTCTTCATTCCCGTCGCGGCCGCGTTCGTCGTCTTCGCGGTCGCCAACCGCCACTCGCTGACGCTGAATCTGTGGCCTCTGCCGCTGGAGATCGATCTCCCGGTCTATATCGCGGTGCTCGGCGCGCTCGCGGTCGGCATGGCGATCGGCGGATCGGCGCAATGGATCTCGGACGGCAAGTGGCGGCGCCGCGCGCGCGCCGACAAGCGCAAGGCGAGCGCGCTCGAACGCCAGCTCACCCTGGTCGAGGCGGCGCGGGAGGCGCGGGACGACGGGGGCGCGGAAGCTCCCGAGCCGCCCGAGCCGCGCCGCGCCAGGCTGCCCCGGATCCGGCTGAAACCGCGCGCCCGATGACGACCCGGGTAAAGATCTGCGGCGTCAGCACGGCCGGCGTCCTGGAGGCCGCGGTCGCGGAGGGCGCGAGCGAGGTCGGGCTGGTGTTCTTTCCCCGCTCGCCGCGCAACGTGTCCGCGCGGGAAGCCGCCGCCCTGTCCGCCGCCGCGCCGGCCGGTATCACGGTCGTCGGGCTGTTCGTCGACCCGACCGACGAAGCGCTGGAGAGCGTGCTGTCCGTCGCCCGGCTCGACCTCCTCCAGCTCCACGGCAACGAAAGCCCCGAGCGCGTGGCGGAGATCAGGCGGAGGACCGGCAAGCCGGCGATGAAGGCGATCAAGGTCGCCGATCCGGACGACATCGAGGCCGCCCGGCGCTACGACGGCGTCGCCGACCGTCTGCTGTTCGACGCCAAGGCGCCGTCGACCGAAGGCCGGTTCATGCCGGGCGGCAACGCGCTCACCTTCGACTGGCGGATGCTCGCCGGGCTCGACTGGCCCTGCCCGTGGATGCTGTCGGGCGGGCTCACGCCGGAGACCGTCGCCGAGGCGATCCGGACGAGCGGCGCGCCGGGCGTTGATGTATCTTCCGGCGTCGAGAGCGCGCCCGGCGTCAAGGACGCGTCCCTGATCGCCGCCTTCATCCGGGCGGCGGAAGGTGCCTGAGGGGCGCGGCGGAGAGCGGACTGTGGAACGCAACACCTATCGCGACGGGCCCGATGCCCAGGGCCGGTTCGGCCTGTTCGGCGGGCGCTACGTCGCCGAGACCCTGATGCCGCTGATCCTGGAGGTCGAACGGGCCTGGCGCGCGGCGCAACGGGACCCGGCCTTCGAGGCGGAGCTGCGCTACTACCTGGAGCATTATGTCGGCCGGCCGAGCCCGCTCTATTTCGCCGAGCGGCTGACCGCCTATCTGGGCGGCGCGAAGATCTACTTCAAGCGGGACGAGCTCAACCACACCGGCGCCCACAAGATCAACA
>JAPPHW010000361.1 GCA_028820945.1 Defluviicoccus sp. | reverse complement strand
GTCGTCGTGATCGGCGGCGGCGATACCGGCTCGGACTGCATCGGGACGTCGTTCCGTCAGGGCGCGGTCTCGGTGACGCAGCTCGAGATCCTGCCCATGCCGCCGGAGAAGCCCGACAAGTCCGTCACATGGCCGCTGTGGCCGCTGCGGCTGCGCACGTCGTCGTCGCAGGCCGAGGGGGCGGAGCGCGACTGGAGCGTCGCGACCGAGCGCCTTTCGGGCGCCGACGGGGCGGTCTCCACCCTCCACGCCGTCCGGCTGGACGAACGAATGCAGGAAATCCCCGGAACCGGATTCGACCTGAAGGCGGAGCTCGTGCTTCTGGCCATGGGTTTCCTCCATCCGGTCCATGAAGGAATGGTGGACGAGCTGGGGGTGGAGCTCGACGCCCGCGGCAACGTGCTCGCCGATACCGAGAGATACGTCACCTCGCTGCCGAACGTGTTTGCGGCGGGCGACATGCGAAGGGGCCAGTCGCTGGTGGTCTGGGCGATCCGCGAAGGCCGGCAATGCGCGCGCGCCGTGGACGAATTCCTGATGGGCGAATCGTCATTGCCGCGATGACGGCGGTCGCGCCGCGCGGCCGGTACATCCTCCCATTGCTCCGAATAGTTCGGAGCGTCCGCCCGGCCGTAGCGGTCGCGGGCGCTCCGGTTCGATGAAGGGTTCCGGAGCGTGACCCGACGATTGAGCGCCGGCGGGCGGTTCTCAGCCAATCGAGCCTCCCCGCCGAATCTTGTACGGGTTCAGGAGCGCCATCGCGCCGGAGTTCCGCATCGCCGCCGCGTGCATGTCGCCGGTGGGCGCGGGCGGTTGGTCGAGCAGATAGCCCGCCATCCTGATTCCGGCCTCATTTTTCATCGCGTCGCGCGCGTCGGGCGCGTACCGCTCGACAGCGGCCTCGACAACCGGCCGGAGGCGGACGGCGTCCGTTGTGTCGGCGCGGATCGCCGCCGCCAGGGACTCATCCGTCAAAGCGATGCGCGCCGCCTCCGCTCCCCCGCCTCGACACGGCTACCGGGATAGCTTGGCGACCGCACGATCCCGATTCCCATCAATTCGGCTTCCTCGACAACGCGGATGCCGTCGCCGTCGCGGAACTCCTTGAGCGCCGGAATTCGACGGAAAGGCCGGTTGTCCTGCCGGAGCGGATTTTCTCAAGGGCGCGGTCGGCGGCCGGGATGGGCGGGAGTTCGGCGGCAAGATGCACGTCGCGGGAGGTAATGGCCAAGTCCAGCCCGCCGCCCGGGTGGTACGCGACCACCCGCTCCCTATCGTGCGCAAGGTCGAGGTGCACCGACTCCGCCAGCCGGACGGAAGCGGGAGCGAACCGCTCCCGATGCGACGGCGACACCTCGCCAAATCGCAGCACGACACCCGAAATCTTGCGGCCTTCGGCGCGAAGTTCGCCGACCGGCGCTCGACGCCCGACATGGCTACGCCGCGAATTTCATCCGCGCGAAGTTCGCCGGGCGCGAGAGACCGAAATTCCAGTAATTGGCGAAGGTCGAGGCCACCTCGCCCTTCGCCGCGCCACTGTACGGGTCGCGGATCAATTCGCCGTCCGCCCATACCGGCGCGACAGCGGCCCCAGCGATCCCGCGCCGGCGCCCGATGAATGCCCCGAAATCGTCCGCCGCCGTGTCGGTTTCGATGCTCCCGCGCGTCGACCACGATAGGCCAGCCTCGCGCAAGAACGCCTCCAGCGTCATGTTGTCGGCGGCGTCATTGATGACGGTCGACTCCCACAGTCGCCATGCGCCGATCGCTGCGACGATGTTGAGTTCTCCGAACCCGCCGGCGTGGAGACCGTCGACCATGCCGGAGAACGCCGTCAGGGTTTCCGGCCCCTTCACCTTGTTCGCCTGCGTGATTTCCACCTCGGAAATCGCCGCCGTGGTGAGGCCGGTAATGTCGGCGGTATCCTCGTTCGCGCCGGCATCGCCGACGAAGATCGCCCGGTCGACGCCCTCGGCAAGCGCCATGCGAAGGTCGCGGGTGAGTGCCGACTCCAGACCGGGAATGCGCCGCACGTCTTCGCCGCTGAACACGGCCCGGACGGCGTTCCGCGTCGGCTTGAGTTCGGTCACGCCGACCGTCCATGCGGCATCCGCCGCCGCTTCGCCCCAGCCGTGCTGTGCTGCGCTCGCGCCCGCCGTGGTCACGGGAAACGAGGCGACGTCCGCGGGAACCGACTCCATCGTGACTCCGAGTCGCCGCGCCGCCGTGTCGGCAAACAGGCGGTCAATCCACCTTCGCGGCGTCGTGGTCGTGTCCGTGTCCGTGATCGCGCGATCCTCGACAGGCGGGGCGAGCAGTTCGAGCGGGAAGCGGTTTCCGGCGATTTCGAGCGCGGCGTTGCATTCGGCCCCGGCCCCGTCCGCCGTTCGACCGCGGCGGCGACGTAGCGCCCGAATTTCACCTTGTCGCGGAGCTCCTTTCGCTCCCGGTCTTCGGGCTTGTCCAGGTCGGCGCCCTCGCCCGCTTCCTTCGTCTGCTGCTGTTCCTCTTCCTCGTTTTCCACAGCGACCGTCGCCGCGCGTAGCTGTCTTTCGAGATCAGGAGTGCCGGCCTCGATCTTGTCGAGCTCGGCCCGCTGTTCCTCGTTCAGTTCGTCGACGCGGGAGAGTTCGGCCCATGCGGCCGCGCTCTTTCGATTGGCGCTCCCGCAGCACCCGCAAACGCTTTTGTGCCGGTGTCATCGGCGACTCCCCTTTTCGTAACTTGTTATGGCGATAATGGATTATGACAAGGAGATGGTTTACCGGGAAAGCGAACCGACGAAGGCCCGCCATTCATCGCGGCCGGGCGTCATGCCGTCGGCCCGGTGCCGCTCGATATGGCAGTCCCGGCATAGTGTCCGGCTGCCGTCCAAGTCGTCGGGATCCGCGTCGGGATCCTCGGTTCGCAAGGGCGGCTCATGGTGCGTTTCCAAGCGCCCGGCGCGGCCGCACGCGGTGCAACGCCAGCCGTCGCGCCAGAAGGCGGCCGTACGCACCATGGCCCATCGTCGGGCATCCAAACCGGCATGGTGGCAGCTCATGTTGGTAAGCTTGGGTAACCGTGTCGGGACACAGCCCGCCTTTAGGTGCGGTCGGTATCGGGGTCGGTAACGAGAACCAAGCGACTTGGGAAGTCCCTCCAGAACTGCCTGATGCCCTCCCCAATTTGATCAAACTGTTCTTCTGTGACTGCAAGGTCCTCGTGGCGCGAGGAGCCCAACAAGGACGATTCAGCAGAGCCGCTAAGGCGCCCCTTTAAGTATTGGGGAAAGTATTCGATCAATGATTCAAGTGATGGACCCTTTCCGTGCTTGTATACATTCACGATCAAGCGACAGGATTCTAGAGATTGATAAATTTTAGACTCACGAATAGACCATCCGAAGCTCTCCAGCGCGTCGAATAGCTCTCTAGTTTCACAATGCCAAAAGTAGTCCTTTTCTTCGTTTCCGTTGTTCCTAACGAGTATTTGTTGACGCTGCATGAAACCTCGAAAATCTTTTTCCCACTGATGATAGAGAGAGGCTAGCGCGCCAAGTGTTGTTTGAGTCTTCATGTGGCATAGAAGCAAGAAGAATTCCATCCCGTCATGACGAGCGATTTCAGCGCGGGCGGTCATATCCCCGCCCTCCGAATCAAAGGCGGCAAGCCGCTCATATAGTTCGTCGTCAATCTGTTCCGCTTCTTCTTCCATGTTGTCAAAACTGCGCAGTACACGGGCCTTCACTTGCTCCATGTAGAAATCGTGACGGGCAAGCAAATGGTCGCGCTCTCTAGACCACATAAAGATTTGGGGTTTCTTTTTCGGCATCCTTCTCCCTGCCTCGCGCAAGATCACCCTGCCAGCGCGTAGCGCAGCCGTCGCCTAGATGGACGGTCGAAGGCCGACTCGGCAAGCCCGCAGGCGATCACGGCCGCGCTCAGCACGTCGATTCGCCCTCGCGAGGTCGCACGGTCGAGGCCCGGGTTTCCGTTCCCGTCCCGCCGAAGGGTCGATTTCACGATCGCCGTCGCGAGTGACAGGTTTTCTGCTAGGGCGAGTTTCCGTTGATGTACGAGTCGCTGAAACGCCCGCACGTCGCGCCCGCCATCCACGCGACCGAAGCGGCCCCGCTAGGAAGCCGAGCGCCAGCACGGCGCATATCGCGCTTTTCGAGTTCTTCCGGGCGACAGAGAGGGCGCTTTCGTGCGTCTCCCATCCTGCCCGCAAGAATTCTTCCGCGAAAGGCGGGAGCGCCATCGGATCGCCCGACAGCGGATGCCCGGGCGGAACCTTCAACGTCGACGCCGCCCATTCGGCCAGCACTGAAACCGGATCGTCCGGAGGCAGGGTTTCCCGCTCCGCACGTTCGCGTTCGGCGGTCTCCCGCTCGGCACGCTTCCGAGCACGATACTGCCGCATGTAGAGCTTGCGCGCCTCGCGATCAGAGTCGAAGCGGCAAGCCTGAACGCATTTCCCGCCGGTTGTGTGGAAGGTGCAACCGGCATCCCCCGAGCATCCGCGCACGCATAAGCGCAACACGCCGTCGCCGTCGACAATGGGGAAGCCAGGCGCGGCGGCGGGCGGGCGCTCAGCCCATCCGTCCGTCGCCGCGCCGACCGCCTCGGCGGTAGTACCAGACTCGGGGGGGGGGGGGGGGGGGGGGGGGCCCCCCCGC
>JAPPHW010000017.1 GCA_028820945.1 Defluviicoccus sp. | reverse complement strand
TGGCGGGAAGGCGAACATCGGCACCACATGCTCCCAGGCGCGCCGCCAGGCCGGCGCGATCGCCGGGTAGCGCTCGCCCCACGCCGCCTCGAACGCATCGAGCCTGGCCGCCGCCGCCTCGGCCGTCTCGGCGCGGTAGATCGCCCTGAGCTCGGGCATCACCGTCTTGCGATCCTTCCAGGAGACGAAGGCCAGGGAGTTGCGGATCAGATGCACGATGCAGGTCTGGACCGCGGTCTGCGGGAAGGTCGCCGCGATCGCGTCGGGGAAGCCGGTCAGCCCGTCGACCACGGCGATCAGGATGTCGCCGACCCCTCGGGTCCTGAGCTCGTTCATCACCTTGAGCCAGAACTTGGCGCCCTCGGTCTGCTCGATCCACAGCCCGAGCACCTCCTTCTCGCCCTGGCAGGTGATCGCCAGCGCCAGATAGACCGCCTTGTTCCTGACCAGCCCCTCGTCGCGGATCTTGACCCGGAGCGCATCGAAGAACACCACCGGATAGACCGCATCGAGCGGCCGGTTCTGCCAGTCGCGCACCTCCTCGAGCACCGCGTCGGTCACCCGGCTGATCAGGTCCGGAGACACCTCGACCCGGTAGAGCTCATGCAGGTGGCCCTGGATCTCGCGCACCGTCATGCCGCGCGCATAGAGCGACAGGATGCGGTCGTCGAAACCGTCCAGGCGGCGCTCGCCCTTGGGCACGATCGCCGGCTCGAAGCTGCCGTTGCGGTCGCGCGGCACTGCAAGCTCGACCGCCCCGTCCTCGGTCAGCACCGTCTTGCCCGAATGGCCGTTGCGGCTGTTGCCCGTGCCGCGGCCCGCCGGATCGCCCTTCTCGTAGCCCAGGTGGTCGGTCAGCTCGGCGCCCAGCGCCCGCTCCAGAAGAGCCTTCTTCAACTGCTTGAAAAGCCCGTCATCGCCCAGAAGGTCTTCCGGCGCCTCGTAATCGGACAGCAACTCGTCCAGAAGTTCGGGTCTCAGTGTCGTCATCGCAGGGTCCTCCTCTACAAGATATAGGACCCACCAAACTCACTTACACAAGATATCGGACAGTCTCGCGCCGCTCGCCGCGGAAGTCGCGTTCGGCGTTGCGCCCCGCCGGCGGATCATTGTCCCCACCGTCCCTGGGGCGGAAGCTCTTCATCGACGCCCACGCCTCGATCAGCGTGCCGTCCACCGAGAAGTGATCGTCCGACAGCAGACGCCTCACCCCAGGGCCGCGCAGCACCGCCTGAAGAAAGCGCGCCGCAACATCGCCCCTCACCAACCGGTCGCCGTTCTTCGAATAGACCGTCGCGTCCCACACCGGCGCGTCCATCGACAACCCCACGAACCAGCGGAACAAAAGGTTGTAGTCCAGCTGCTCCATCAGCTGGCGCTCCGAGCGGATGGTGTAGAAGGCCTGCAGCAACAGCGCCCGCAATAGCTTCTCCGGCGCGATCGACGGCCGACCGGTCCTTGAATACAGACGCCCGAAATCCCCCGACAACGCATCCAGAGCCTCGTCCACCAGAACCCGGATCGCCCGCAGCGGATGATCCGCCGGAACCCGCGCCTCCAGATCGACGTAGCTGAACAAACCCTCGCCCCGCTCGTCCGCGCCCTGCATCGCAACCTCCGGCGCCATTCACCGCCAGAGCAGAGAATCACGACACCACGAATCGGACCAGCGAGTTTTTCAGCAACCTGCTAATTGTCGGTCTCGGGGATTGCGCGCCCCAGCAAAGACCGAGACCGGAATTCCCGATACCGCTCAATTTATGTCGTCGACCGCATTTTGTATGAATGTTCATGCTATGCCTCCGGCCTCTTGACGAGGCGATCCCGGCTGACGGTCCGCAAGGGCTTCTTACGGTCGGTGAACACAGCCCACCTCCTCGCGTGTCCGGGTGCAGGTGTCGATGATAGAATAGACCAGCTTACGGCAGGTATGCGCGAGGTCGGGCGCGCTGGTGACCCCCATGCCGCCCAAGCCCTCCCGAAATTCCTCGGGTGTCGCTTCAGGCACGCTGACCCAGCCGGTGCGCGCGGTCGGGATGCCGAGATTGCGGATGGTTGAGATGTCGGTTTGGCCGCTGGTCCGGCGCGGCGCCTCATGAGCTCGTCCTTCGACCGCCTCCCACGCGGCGATCGCGGACCGGACGATCCAGCTGTCCGGGTCGGTGCTCGCTCCGGGGATCGCGGCGGCCATCTCCCAGTCCAAATTGAATTCGGGATGGTTCGCGCCGATGTCGGCGATCGCCGCACCGAACTGGGCGGCGACCTCCGCGGGCGGCGTCCGCGGATTACAGCGGATGTCGAGATAGATTTCTGTGGTCGCGGAGGGAAAGGCCACCCGATCGGGCCATCCGCCGCGCACCGCCGTCAACCAGCCCTGCGGCATCACCTGGCCCGAACTGTTGCGCTCGGTATAGCCCGGGAGCCAGTTTTCCAGTTCGGCGATCACCGTCGCCGCCGGCACGATCGAACTGCGAAAGCCCGGAACGCCTCGGGCGATCCCGGCATATCCCATCGTGCCCCTGACCGACACCTTGAACCAGCACAACCCCGGCTCCTCGTGATAGACCGCGTTCCCCGGCTTCATCACCAGCGCGAAATCGGCATGGACGCCGCGGGTCAGGAGGTGGAAGACGCCGTCCGACAGTCCCCGGTTTCCTGGCGCTGCAAGGTCGACCGGCATGCCGCCGCCGGCGAACCCGACCAGCAGCTCGCCGGTGAGCGGGATGCCGGCCTCGGCGATCACGCGGGCGGCTTCCGTCTGGGTGGCGACCATCGCCTTCGGGTTGGCGGCTCCGAGCCCGATGATCAGCCCGTCGCGCACGACCGGGTCGGGAACCATGTCCTGCCGAAGGCTAGGGCCGGCCCATGGGATGTCAGTTTCCGGATCGGCCTCGAGATGGGTGTCGATCGGCGCGTAGAGCAGCAGGGTCGGCCCGCCGCCGCGTCCCCGCAGTCGCGCGGCCGCGTTGCCCGATGCCTCGCCCATCGGCTGGTACCAGGAGGCAAGGCCTGCCTCGGCAAGCCGTGCCACCATGAATTCGCTCGCGGCACGCTCGCGCCCGGTCGGGCTGTGGATCCGGGTGAGTTCGAGCGCCAAACGGTGGATGCGCTCCTCGTCGATCAGGGAGACCGCCCTGTCGAACCAAGCCTGTCGCTCCGGCTCGAGCTTGGGGTGTGCCATATATCCTCTCCTCGCCGGACAAGGCGTTGTCCGTTTGGCTTGGGGCGCGTCCACTCGATGGGAAAGTACCCCGGCATCCCAATTTGTGTGAACTGCCTCTGGCGATCTCGGGCCCACGGGTTCAAGATATTCGACGAAGAAATCAACTCCTCGGGGAACGAGAGGTGGAAGCGTCGACGCCTGCGGATCGGGTCATCGAAATCGTCGACGGACAGAGACAGGATCTGGTCGATCTTTGTCTCCGCCTCGGCAATGCGCGCGACTTTGCCGGAGACGAAATCGAGGTTGCCCGGATAGTGGAAGCTTGGCTCTCAGAGGCGGGAATTGAAACCCGGTTGCAGAGGCTCGCCGAAACCAGCGCGAACGCGGTCGGAACCCTGCGCGGAACGGGAGAGCGTTCCGGCGGCGCCCGGTCGCTCATCCTCAACGCGCATATGGACACCCAGGGCGTGGCGCCCGCCGCCGGGGCGGAGGAGGAGCGACGGCTGCGCGGCGCGCACGAGGAGGACGGACTGCTCTTCGGTAACGGGCTCGCCAACGACAAGGCCCAGCTCGCTGCCCAGATGATCGCCGTGCGCGCCATTGTCCGCGCCGGCTTGCGACTGCGAGAGACCCTCTACGTCACCGGCGTCGCCCAGGAAACCGCCGCCCCGCCGGAGCGCGGCCGGGAGATCGAGGGCTGGTCCGGAATCGGGCCGCGCATGAGCCAGGTGCGGGAGGGTCACGGCGCGCGCTGGCTGGTCGAGCACGGGATCGTCGCCGACTACGCACTTGTCGGCGAGATCACCGACTTCAGGCTCGGTCTGGGTCAGACCGGATATTTGCGGCTCCGAATCGCCGTGCCCGGCCATCTGCGCTATACGCCGCTTCTGACCCGTGGCGAGACGCCAAGCGACAACCCCAACCCCTTCGAGCGCGCGGCCCATGTCGTTTCGGCGCTCGAGGCGTGGGCGACGGACTACGAGAGAACCGACGCGCTCGATTTCGGGAAGGGTACCATCGTGCCCCGCGCCCAGGTTTACGAGGTGGCGGCGGGCGGCCTTCCCTTCACCGAGGTTTCCGATAGCTGCAACGTGTTCTTCGACGTGCGTCTCGTACCCGGCGCCCGCCCGGCGGAGATCCTCGACCGGGTACGGCGGGCACTCGGCGCGACGGGGCTGGATTGCGAGGTCTCGCCCTACGACTATCGGCGGGGCTATCTCGCCGAGGACGCGGACCCGTTGGGCGAGGCGCTGGGGCGCGCGCACCGGCACGTTTTCGACGAGGCGATGGAATTCGCGGAGTCCGGCCCGATAAGCACCTGGCGGGACACCAACGCGTTCAACGAGGCGGGAATTCCCGCCGTCTGCTATGGCGGACGGGCGCGCTCCGCGTTTCTCGGCGGTGGGCTCGCGGGAGACCGGCGGCCGATGGCGGTCGACGATCTGCTTGCCCTGTCGAAGGTCTACGCGCTGACCGCGCTCGATCTGTGCGGCGTAGTATCAT
>JAPPHW010000065.1 GCA_028820945.1 Defluviicoccus sp. | reverse complement strand
GGCTACGACTTCAACATCCACGACACGATGATCCTGGAAGGGCAGGGCCCGATCCAGGACCGCAGCTTGGAAAATCTCGCCTACACCGACAAGGCGATCGTCGCCGCGCGCAAGATGCTGACCGAGGCGCTCGACGGCGATATCCCGCTGCCGATGGATCGATTCACGGCGCGCTACGACCACCTCGTCAGCATCGATGCCGTCGCCCCCGCCGGCCAGTGGCGGGACGCCTGGATGGCCAAACAGCTCGACCGCCGCGCGCGATCGGACTGGGCCGGCGGGATCGCGCCCGCGCGTCTCGAGGCCCTGCGCGGGTCCTGACGCGGCCGGTGCGCGGCTTGCGCGGAGCGCCGCCGCCCGGCAGATTCGCAGGATGGCGAGCAAGCCCGCCGGCCCCTCGGTGCGTTCCATCCCCGACGGCGACAGCCGCGAAAGGCTGGTCTGCCCCGATTGCGGCTTCATCTCCTACGACAATCCCAAGGTTGTCGTCGGTTCCGTGGCGGTGTGGGAGGGACGGATCCTTCTGTGTCGGCGCGCGATTCCGCCGAGGGTCGGGCTGTGGACGCTTCCGGCGGGTTACTTGGAGCTCAACGAGACCGCCGAGGCCGGGGCGGCGCGCGAAGCGTGGGAGGAGGCGCGGGCGCGGATCGCGATCGACGGTCTGCTCGCGGTCTACAACATCCCCCGCATCAGCCAGGTGCAGCTGATCTACCGCGCCCGGCTCGAATCCTCCGACGTGGCCGCGGGCGAGGAGAGCCTGGAGGTCGAGCTGTTCGAATGGGACGGAATTCCGTGGGGCGAGATCGCCTTTCCGTCGGTCGAATGGGCGCTCGCGCACTACCGGGAAGGCGCCGGCCGGCCTCTCGAAGCCCCCCGCGCCAACCCGCCCGGCGAGGTGGGCGACATGGAGTAGCCGGGGCGCTTCTCCGCCCACCGGTCCGATATCGGGGCAGCTTCCATCGTCGGTTCAGGTGACGTCGGTTTGCGACACGCGCGCGGTGTCGAACCGTCCCTCCCGGGCAACGTCGTAGTCGTAGAATTCCGCCGCCTGACCGGCGGAGCTGTCGGCGCCCATCCTGCTCCTCCAGGCCATTTTCAAGTCTCGGTAGAATCGGGCGAACGGAGAAGCCAGATGGTTCTGCTTCGCCCGAAAACGCGATCCGAGCTGCGCCCGTGCGGTCCGTGGCCTGCGGGCCCGTTCGTACTCGGCAAGCGCCGCATCGGGATCGCCGGACGCCCATGAGACGGCTTCCGCGAGAATGCAGCCGTCCTCGATGGCCATGCACGCACCCTGGCCCAGGTAGGGCAACATCGGGTGGGCGGAATCGCCGAGCAGCGTCACGCGCCCCCGGGTCCATCCGTCGAGCGGGTCGCGGTCGTAGAGCGCCCACTTGTAGTACTTGTCGCTGGATTCGATCAGACCCAACAGGTCGGGGTTCCACCTGGCATAAGTCTCCATCAGCTCGGACCGGTCGCATTCGTGTGTCCAGGACTCTCCGGTCCACCCGTCGCTATCGTAGTGGGCGACGAAATTGACCAGACTGCCCCCGCTTCGCACGGGATAGTGCACGATATGGCCGTGCGGTCCCCACCATGCGACCATCTGGCGGGCGAAGGCCGGGTCGGGCAGCGCCTCGCCGGGGACCAGACCGCGCCAGCAAATGCAGCCCGTGAAACGCGGTTCGACATGACCGAAGAGACTGTCGCGGACCGCCGAATGAATCCCGTCCGCGCCGATCGCGATATCGGCTTCGACCGATGTACCGTCGGCGAAATGCACGATCGCGTTGCGGGCGCCGGTCTCGGCGCCCGTACACTCCGCGCCCAGATGAAACACGCTGTCGGGCAGCTCCGCGATCAAGAGCGCCAGCAGATCGGCGCGGTGCATCGTCAGAAACGACGCACCGTAGCGCGCGGCGATATCGCCGGACCGCTTCGGTCTGGCGATCACGCGGCCGCTGCGGAAGCTTCGGATGAGCTGTTCTTCCGCCTGAAAGCCGGTTTTCAGCGCGGCGTCTTCGATACCGAGATACCGGAACGCCTTCAGCGCGTTCGGGCTGAGATTGAGCCCGGCGCCGATTTCGCCGAGCTCGGCGGATTTCTCGTAGACCGCGACCTCGAAACCTCGTCGATGCAGCGCCAGCGCCGCCGCCGCGCCGCCCAGCCCGCCGCCGATGACGGCTATTCTGGCCACCCGTGTCACATCAGCGGTTCCAGGTCGATTTCGCGAAGCGCAGGCTCATGAATTTGCCCTAGTCGACAAGCCCCATCAGCCGGTCGGCGAAGGCTCTCGCCTCGAAGGGCTGGAGGTCGTCCTCCGATTCGCCGACGCCGATCGCGTGCACGGGGAGCTCGAACCGCTCGGCGAGGGCCACCAGCACGCCCCCCTTGGCCGTGCCGTCGAGCTTGGTGACGATCAGCCCCGTCACCTCGGTCATCTCCCGGAACACGCCGACCTGGGCGTGGGTGTTCTGGCCGGTCGTCGCGTCCAGCACCAGGAGGCAGTTGTGCGGCGCGGACGGATCGATCTTCCTCATCACCCGGATGATCTTCTGCAACTCGGCCATCAGGTCGGCGCGGTTCTGCAGCCGTCCCGCGGTGTCGACCAGCAGCACGTCCGCGCCTTCGTCCCGGGCCCGTTCGAGCGCGTCGAACGCCAGCCCCGCCGCGTCCGCCCCGGTCGGGCGCGAGACCACCGGGCAGCCCACCCGCTCGCCCCAGAGCTCGAGCTGGCTGACGCCCGCCGCGCGGAAGGTGTCGCCGGCCGCCATCATCACCCGGCTTCCCTCGTCCCGGAGCCGCTTCGCGAGCTTGCCGACGGTCGTCGTCTTGCCGGTCCCGTTGACGCCGACAACCAGCGCCACATGCGGCCTGCGGCCGGAATCGACCGCGAACGGCACCGCGACCGGCTCCAGGATGCGCGCGATGTCGGCGGCCAGCAGCGCGCGCACCTCTTCGCCGTCCAGACCCTTGTCGACGCGCTGGCGCGACAGGGAGGCGGTCAGCTTAGCCGCGGTCTCGACCCCCATATCGGCGCTTATCAGCAGGTCTTCGAGCTCGCCCAGCGTCGTTTCGTCAAGCCGGCGGCCCGCGAAGATGCCGCCGATTCCGCCTGTCAGCCGTGCAGAGCTTCGTGAGAGCCCCGCGCTCAGCCGTCCGAGCCAGCCCCCCGCACTCATCCCTCGAGAACGCCCCGGAGCACGCCGTCCTCGTGCCCCGTCACCCGCGCGCCCACGATGCCGCCCGGTATCGCGTCCCGGTCGAACGCGATCCGGGCGAACTGCTCGGTGCGGCCGCCGCCCGGCGTCTCCACAAGGACGCGCTCCCGCCGGCCTCGCCGTGCCTCCAGATGGCGGGTCGCACGATCCGCTCCCAGGCGGCGCAGCGCCGCCGCGCGCGTCTTGCGGATCGGGCGCGGAACCTGCGGCATACGTGCCGCCGGTGTGCCCGGCCGCTCCGAATAGGGAAACACATGCAGCCAGGTGAGCCCGGCATCCTCGACCAGGGATTCGGTCTCTCCGAACATGGCGTCGGTCTCGGTGGGGAACCCGGCGATCAGGTCGGCGCCGAAGACCGCTTCGGGCCTCAACGCCCGCACCCGCTCGCAGAACCGGATCACGTCGGCGCGGCCGTGGCGCCGGCGCATGCGCTTGAGGATCAGGTCCGAGCCCGCCTGGACGCTCAGATGGAAATGCGGCATCAGCCGGTCGCGTTCCGCGATGGCGCGCAGCAATTCGTCGTCGATCTCCGAAGGGTCGAGCGAAGAAAGGCGCAGCCGCGGCAACTCCGGCACCCCGGCGAGGATGCGCTCCACCAGCGCCCCCAGCCCGATCCCGTCTCCGATGTCGCTTCCGTAGTCGGTGATGTCGACGCCGGTCAGCACGACCTCCCGGTATCCGTTGCCGGTCAGGCGGCGGATCTGCGCTATCGCCTCTTCGGGCGCGATCGAGCGGTTGGGGCCGCGCGCGAAGGGGATGATGCAGAACGTGCAGCGATGGTCGCAGCCCTGCTGGATCTGGACGAAGGCGCGGGCGCGGCCCTCGATTCCCTCGATCAGGTGAGACGCGCCCTCGCGCGCGGCCATGATGTCGCCGACCTGGCGGTCCGGCGCGGCGCCGCGATAGCCCCGCACGGACAGCTTCTCCCGGTTGCCGATGACCCGGTCGACCTCGGGCATGGCGGCGTAGCGGTCGGGGTCGAGCTGGGCCGCGCAGCCGGTGACCACGATGCGCTTCAGCGGAGACTCCCGCCGCGCCCGCCGGATCGCCTGACGCGCCTGACGCTCCGCTTCGGCCGTCACGGCGCAGGTGTTTACGATCACCGCGTCGGTCAGCCCCGCTTCCGCCGCGCGCCGACGGACGATCTCCGACTCGACCGTATTCAGCCGGCAACCGAACGTTATGACCTCCGGCGCGCTCATCCCAGCAGCGTCCCGTCGATCTTGCCGCGAAAGCTGACCGCGACCGGGCCGGTCATGGTGACGCGATTGTCCTCGCCCCACGCGATCTGGAGCGGACCGCCATCGAGTTCCATCGTCGCGCGGCGGCCGGCGAGCCCGCGCCGGTGCGCCGCGACCAGCGCAGCGCAGGCGCCGGTGCCGCAGGCCATGGTCAGGCCGGCGCCGCGCTCCCACACCCTGAGGCGTATCCGCTCTTCCCCGCGAAGCTCCGCGACGCCGATATTGGCGCG
>JAPPHW010000121.1 GCA_028820945.1 Defluviicoccus sp. | reverse complement strand
CACGACATCGTGGTCTGCGGCGTCGATCTCGCGCTCGAGATCATGCGGTTCCACGAACCCGGTTGCCGGACCGTGGCGCTGACCCCGGACGGTACGAGGGCGGCGGCGGGCGCCACGCTTGCCCGCGTCGAGGGGCCGGCCCGCGGGATGCTGACTGCCGAGCGCACGGCGCTGAATTTGTTCCAGCTGCTGACCGGGATCGCCACCCGGACGGCCGAGTACGCCCGGCTGGTCGAGGGCACCCGGGCGACGCTGATCGACACGCGAAAGACCATCCCGGGTTACCGCGCGCTCTCGAAATACGCGTCGTGCGTCGGCGGGGCGCGCAACCACCGCATCCGGCTCGACGACGGGCTGCTGGTCAAGGACAACCACATCGCGGTCTGCGGCTCGATCGCCGCGGCGATGACGCGCGCAAGGGCGCTCACCCCGTCGCTCACCAAGATCGAGGTCGAGTGCGACACGCTCGACCAGGTGCGCGAGGCGGCGGACGCGCGCGCCGACGTGATCCTGCTCGACAACATGGACGCGGCCACGATGCGCGAAGCGGTCGACATCGTCGCCGGGCGCTGCGAGGTCGAGGCCTCCGGCGGAATCACGCTCGAGACCATCCGCGAGAAGGCGGAGAGCGGGGTCGACTACATCTCGGTCGGGCGGATGACCCAGTCGGCGCCCGCCGCCGATATCGGCCTCGACGTCACCATCTCTGCCTGAGCGCATGGCGCGCGGGACGCTCTTTCTCGTCGTCGGGCCGAGCGGCGCCGGCAAGGACACGATGATCGCGGGCGCGCGCGCCGCGCTGGAGCCGGGCGGGCGCTACGTCTTTCCGCGCCGTGCGATCACCAGGCCGGCGGGGGCGGGCGGGGAGGACCACGAGGCGGTCTCGCCCGAGGCATTCGTCGCGCGCGAGGCCGGAGGCGGGTTCTTCGCGACCTGGAACGCACACGGGCTCGCTTACGGCCTGCCCGGCTGCATCCCGGCGACGCTGGAGTCGGGGCGGCATGTCGTCGTCAACGTCTCCCGGTCCATCCTCGCGGAAATCGCCGGACGCGTGTCCCCGATGGTGGCTATCGAGGTCGCGGCACCGCCCGAAATCCGCGCCCGCCGCCTCGCCGACCGCGCGCGCGAGGACAAGGCGGATGCCGCCCGGAGGCTGGCCCGCGACGGCGCACCCCTCCCGGATCGCGTGACGGTGCGCCGGGTCGTCAACGACGGCGCGCCGGAGGACGGCGTGGAGCGCTTCGTCGCCGCGCTGACGGAAGCCGATGCTTAGGCTCGCCAGGCTCGCTATCGACACCTGGCGGGAGCCGGTCGCCTATCTCAATCGAGGCTGCACCGCCTGCGCCGCCGAGAGCTTTCTCGGCCCGCGCAAGGTAGAGGTGGCGGGCGGCGGGCGGAGCGTCACCTGCGCGCTCAACGTGGTCGACGATGCGTCGCTCGTCGCCCCGGACGCGCTCGCGCTCTCGGCCCACGCCTTCGACCTTCTCGGCCTGCCGGAGGGAGCGGCGGTGGCGATCCGACGGGCCCCCGAACCCGCCAGCCGGCCGGCGTTGCGGGCGAGGATCGCGGGTCGCCGTATGAGCGATTCCGAGGTCGATGCCGTGGTCGCGGACATGGTGGCCGGCCGCTACACCGCGCGCGAGACGGCGGGTTTTCTGGTCGCGGCCGCGCGGACGCTCGACGACGACGAGGTGATCGCGTTCGCCAGGGCGCGCGCCGAGCGCTCCGCGAAAGTCTCCTGGCCGCGGGAGATCGTCGTCGACAAGCACTCGATGGGCGGCATACCGGGGACGCGGGTCACCATGGTGGTCGTCCCGATCGTCATCGCGCACGGGCTCACCATTCCCAAGGCCGCCTCGCGCGCGATCACCTCCCCGGCCGGGACCGCGGACGCGATGGAGGTGCTCGCAAGGGTCGATCTCGATGCCGACGAGGTGCGCCGCGCGGTCCGGCAGGTCGGGGGCTGCATCGTCTGGAACGGGCGGCTCAGCCATTCGCCGATCGATGACGTGATGAACGCCGTCACCCGCCCGCTCGGGATCGTCTCGGACCGGCTCTCGGTGTCCTCGATCCTGTCCAAGAAGGCAGCGCTTGGCGTGACCCATATCGTCTTCGATATCCCGGTCGGGCCGACCGCCAAGGTGGCCTCCCGGACCGAGGCGGAGGAACTCGCCCGACTGTTCGAGGTCACGGCGGAAGGTCTCGGCATCGCCGTCCGCTGCGAGATCACCGACGGCACCCAGCCCATCGGCCGCGGCGTCGGCCCGGCGCTGGAGGCGCGCGACGTGATGAAGGTGCTGGCGAACGACGCGGACGCACCCGTGGACCTGCGCGACAAGGCGCTGATGCTTGCCGCCCGGGTGCTCGATTTCGACGGGGTTGCCGACCCCCGCGAACGCGCCGAAACCCTGCTCCGGAGCGGCGCGGCGGCGGAGGCGATGGAACGGCTGATAGACGCCCAGGGGCGCAACCCCGCCCCGCCCGGTCCCGGCGCGCTCATCCGGGAAATCGCGGCCGAGCGCGGCGGTACGGTCGCCTCCATCGACTGTTACCGCATCTCCGGCATCGCCCGGCGCGCCGGCGCGCCGATGGAAAAATCCGCCGGCATCGACCTCTTCAAGCAGCGCGGAGATGCGGTCGAGGCGGGTGAGTCGCTCTATCGCATCCACGCGGCGGAAGAAGCCGACCTCGCCGCGGCGGCGGGCTACGCGGACCGGGGCAGCGGGTTCGAAATAACCCCAGGGTGAGTTGGCGCCGGGCTTGCCCGCCCTCGCTTGCCGGCCAGTCGCGACGCGCCTATAAACCCTCCGATCCCGACATTCGAGGAGCCGGACATGGCCGAGACTGCGCGCGACGCGGTAACCGAAGCGCCCGCCAGGGCGGGCGGCAATCTGCGGGCGGTGCTGCCCTACGCCGATCTGCGCGAGTGGCTGGCGGAGGCCGAGAAGCTCGGCGAGGTCACCGTCGCGAAGGGTCTCGGCAAGGACGAGGAGATCGGCCAGGCGGCCGAACTCGTCATGCATTCCGACGAGGCCAACTGCGTCGTCTTCGACGAGATCCCGGGGCACGAGCCGGGCTACCGCGTGCTGGTCAATTTCTTCGGCGGCAAGCGCAAGAACATGACACTCGGCTTCCCGACCGACCTCTCGAAGATCGAGCTCAGCGAGGCCTACTACGACGCCCAGCTCAAGGACCTGACGCCGATCCCGTATGTCGAGGCGACGGAGGGACCGGTCACCGAGAACGTGTTCGAGGGCGGCGACGTGGACCTGAGCCGTTTTCCCGCGCCGTTCTGGCATCCGGAGGACGGCGGCCACTATATCGGCACCGGCAGCTATGACGTCACGGTCGATCCCGACACGGGCTGGATGAATCTCGGCACTTACCGGGTGATGGTGCAGGACGAGAAGACGGTCGGCTACTACATCTCCCCCGGCAAACACGGCCGGGTGCACCGCGACAAGTATCTGGCGCGCGGCGAGCCGATGCCGACGGTGATCGTGGTCGGCGGGGATCCGATGACGTTCCTCACCGCCTGCACCGAGATGCCGCCCGGCGTCTGCGAATACGACATCGTGGGCGCGATGCGGGGCGAGCCGCTGAAGGTGATAAAGGGGCGCCACACCGGAATTCCCTTCCCCGCCGACGCCGAGATCGTGCTCGAGGGCTTCGTCGATCCCGAGGAACGCCGCCCCGAGGGGCCGTTCGGCGAATGGACCGGCTATTACGGCTCGGACATGCGGGACGAGCCGGTGATGCACGTCAAGGCGGTCTACCACCGCAACAACCCGATCATCCTCGGCTGTCCGCCGCAGCGTCCCCCGGACGAGATGTGCCGCTACCGCGCGGTGACCCGCTCGGCGATGCTGCGCGACGCCATCGAGAAGGCGGGCGTGCCCGACGTGCGCGCCGCCTGGGCGCACGAGGTCGGCAACAGCCGCATGCTGCTCGCCGTCGCCATCAAGCAGCGCTATCCCGGCCATGCCAAACAGGCCGGCCATGTCGCCGCGATGTGCCATGTCGGCGCCTATGCCGGCAAATATGTCGTCGTTACCGACGAGGATGTCGACATTTCGAATCTCGAGGAGATGACGTGGGCGATGATCACCCGGTCGGATCCGGCGACCTCGATCGACATCATCAAGGACGCCTGGTCGACCCCGCTCGACCCGCGCATCCCGCCGGAGGAAAAGGCCAAGGGGAACATGACCAACAGCCGCGCGATCGTCGATGCCTGCCGGCCGTTTCACTGGAAGGACGACTTCCCGCCGGTGAACGCGCCGACCCAGGAGATCGCGCGCCGCGCGCGGGAGAAGTTCGGCTACCTGCTCGAGGGCCGGGACGCGCCTTGAGAACGCGCGGCCGGTCTCCTGGAGCGGGTCTGATTTAGCTGGAACGGCTTCGTCCGTTCCCGACCGTTGCGCGTCCCTCGGCTTGGACCGCGGTTCGATCCGAAACCGACAGGCTCTACCGCGACGCCTCGGCGATCTCCGCCTCGACGTCGCCGAGGCGGTCCTTGCCGAAGAAGATTTCCTCGCCGACGTAGAAGGTCGGGCTGCCGAAGGTGCCGCGCGCCACCGAGGCCTCGGTGTTGGCGAGCAGCCTGTCCTTGACCGCCTGGTCCCCGGTCCGTTCCAGCAGCGCCGCGCCGTCGATTCCGTCTTCGGCGAGCGCGGAAACGATGACCTCCGGCTCGTCCATCTTCTTGGGCT
>JAPPHW010000033.1 GCA_028820945.1 Defluviicoccus sp. | reverse complement strand
CCGTCTTCGGCGAGCGCGGAAACGATGACCTCCGGCTCGTCCATCTTCTTGGGCTCTTCCCACATGTGGCGGAAGACCGCGGCGACGTAGCGGTCGAGCCAGCCGTCCATCTCGGCCGCCACCGCACCCCGCATGATGCGGAGAGTGTTGACCGGGAAATTCGGGTTCCAAGCGTACCTGTCGATCCTGTGGCGGCGGATGAAGCGGTCGGTCTCGATCCGCGCGTATTCCGACTTGTTTTTCACCCCCGCCGTCTGGTCCATCGGCGGGCGGTTATTGGTGAGCTTGAACACGCCGCCCAGCAACACCGGGACATAGGCGAACGTCGCGCCGGTGCGGCGCTCGATCTCCGGGATGACGCAGTGGCTGAGATAGGCGTTGGGGCTCCCGAAATCGAAGTGGAATTCGACCTGTGCCGTCATTGTTCTACCAGGGTTCCATCCAGGGTCTGAGGTCCATCTCGAAGGTCCAGGCATCGCGCGGCTGGACGTGCAGCTGCCAGTAGATCTCGGCGATGTGGTCGGGGTTTACGATTCCGTCTTGTTCCTTGAGCGCATAGCGGTCGGGGAAGTTGGAGCGAATGAACTCGGTGTCGATCGCCCCGTCGACGACGACGTGGGCGACATGGATGTTCTTCGGGGCGAGCTCGCGCGCCATGCTCTGGGCGAGCGCGCGGAGCGCGTGCTTGGCGCCGGCGAAGCCAGCGAACCGGGCGCGGCCCCGCATGCTCGCGGTCGCGCCGGTGAAGACGATCGTGCCGCGCTCGCGGGGAATCATCCGCCGCGCCGCCTCGCGCCCCGTCAGGAAGCCCGCGAAGCAGGAAAGCTCCCACATCTTGAAATAGCGCCTGGCGGTTTCCTCCAGGATGCTGCCAGGCGAATTGGCGCCGATATTGAAAACCGCCACCTCGACCGGGCCGATATCGGCCTCGATCTCGTCGAACATCGCGACCACGGCGTCCTCGTTGCGCGCATCGACGCCGAAGGGATGGACGGTCCCGCCTTCGGCCTCGATCTGCGCCACCAGGCCGTCCAGGTTCTCGCGCTTGCGCCGCACGGTGCACGTCACGTAGCCGCCGCGCGCGAACCGCCGCGCCACCGCGCCGCCCGTCGCGTCTCCCGCGCCGACGATAACCGCTACCGGGTCGGTCATTGCGCTCCGCTCGTTGTCCGCGCCAGTTTGCTCGACCCGTCCCGGCACCGCCACCCCGGCCGTCACCCCCGCCCGCGCGCCAGGGCGGCTACCGCGCCGGCGGTCAGCACCGCGCCCATCGCGACGGCGGCGAAACCCCAGATCCAGGCCTCGGGGTCATTGCGTCCTCCGGCGGCTTCGAGCGCGGTGCCGAAGGCGACCGGCCCCACCAGCGCGCCCGCGAAACCGATGAAGGCGAAGATCCCCATCGTCGTTCCCTGGAGCCGCGGGTCGGCGCTGAGCAGCGCGCCGGTCGTCGTGGGCCCCGTCCGCCCGTAATTGAGCACCGCGCAGGCGACCAGCAGCGCCACGACCGGCCAGAAATCGAGCCCGACCGCCGCCCCGGTCGCGATGGCGACGGCGAAGGAAACGATCGACGTCCCGATCAGGACGGTTCGGACGCCGAAGCGTTCGCCGAACTCCGATATGGCGACCGCTCCGCCGACGCCGATGAAGGCGATCCCGGCCGCGATCGAGGTCGGCGAGAGAAAGGCGGGCTGCTCTCCCGGGCGATTCAGGAGGAACACCAGATAGGGGACCAGCCAGGTCCGGAGTCCGACCGACTCGAACAACCCGCCGAAATTGGCGAGCACATAGGCCATGACGCTCCGGTTCGCGAGGATCGGCCGGACGTCGAACGGGTTGGGCGCCGCACTCGTATCCGGCGCCTGGCGGGGCAGGACGAGGAATATCAGCAGAAACGCCAGCCCGAACCCGCCGCCAGCCACGACGAAGGCCCAGCGCCAGCCCCAGCCCGCCGCCGCCTCGCCGCCCACGATGAAGGAGAGCGCCGAGCCGATGGCGAACACGGATGCGTAATAGCCCGACGCGCGCGAGCGCATCGCGTCGGGCACGTTGTCGCTCATCGCCTTCAGCCCCGGCATGTAGGTGCCGGCGAGCCCGACGCCCGCCAGGAACCGCCAGAACAGGCCCGACCAGAACCCGTCGGCGAGGACCGCGAACCCGAACGAGGCGGCCACGCCGATCAGCGCCGATCCGAGATAGATCCGCCTCGGGTCGATGCGGTCGGCGAGGCTCGAGAGGATCGGGACGGTCGCGATGTAGCCCGCGAAGAAGATACCGCCGAGCCAGCCCGCCTCGATCTCGCTGAGCGACCACGCCTCGATCAGGGTCGGCAGCAGCGCCGCGACCACCATGAAGGACAGGTTGACGCCCGTGAGCGCGAGGCAGAACGCGCCGACAAGGACGACGGGCGAGGCCGCTGGCGCCATCCGGCGTGCCGCCGGGACGCGCTCAGTCGACGGCTTGCGCGGCCTTTATCTCCACCTCGACGACCATTTCCGGCTGGGCCAGCGCCGAGACGTAGAGCAGCGTCGAGGTCGGCTTGTGCTCGCCCAGGAACCGGTCGCGGATCGCCATGTGGGCATCCCGGTCCCCGATCTGCGTGAGGTACTGGGTGACCATCACGATGTCCTCGATACCCATCCCGTTGGCCTCGAGGATCTTGACGACATTGTTCCACGCCGCCTCGGTCTGGGCCTCCACGCCGTCCGGAATGGTCCCGTCGGGCAGCGTGCCGACCTGGCCCGAGACAACCAGCCACCGCGCGTTGGGCGGCACCTCGATCGAATGGACGTAGTGGCGGAACGGCGGGCAGACGCCCTCCGGATTCATGGCCTTGAACATGCGAGCTATCCTTTCGGTTCGTCGAGGAATGCGATGAGCGCCTCGTCGAAGGCGCCGGGATTGGCGACGGTGCAGATATGGCCGGCTCCGGGCAACGAGACATGGCGCGCGCCGGGGATGGCATCGGCCATTGCCTGCATCGTGTCGGGCGGCGCGCCGACATGGTCTTCGGCGCCCGAGACCATCAGCGTCGGCACGTCGATGCCCGGGAGCCCCGCCGTGTAGTCCATCGTGAGCAGCGCCGCGATGCAGCCGAGATAGCCGTCGACCGACGTCCTGACGATCATCGCGCGGACCTTCTCCATGACGTCCGGATTGGCGGCGCGGAAGGCCTCCGGGAACCAGCGCTCCGCCGTGGTGTCGGCGATGGCCTCGATGCCGCCGGCCTTCGCGCGCTCGATCATCGGCGGCCAGATCGCGCGGTATTGGGGCACGGGCTCGGAACGGCACGCGACCGGGACCAGCGCGTCGAGCCGGTCCCCGTGTTCCAGCGCGAGCCCGATCGCCACCACCCCGCCGAGCCCGATGCCGACCAGGGTCGATCGTTCGATCCCGAGCGCGTCCCAAAGGCCGAGGATGTCTCCGATCAGCACGTCGAGCGAATATGGCGGGGGCGTCGCGTCGCTGCCGCCGTGGCCGCGTGAATCGAAGCGCAGCAGGCGGTGATTTGCCGAAAGCGCCTCGACATGCGGATCCCACATGGTGAGGTCGTTGGTCATCCCGGTGGTGAAGGTGATCCAGGGCGCGCCGTCGGGCCCATCGATCCGGTAGTTGAAGCCGATATCCCCGACCCGGGCGATTGGCATGCTTTCCTCCCGCTTTGGTCGCGGCGATCTTAACGCGGTATTCTGGATCGTTGCGAACCCACGAGCGAGGAACGGGAATGGGTCGGCGGGAGCTCGAATCGAAAGTTGCGATCGTTACGGGAAGCGTGCGCGGAATCGGCCGCGCGACCGCGCTTGCCTTCGCCGAGGGCGGCGCCTCCGTGGTCGTCAACGGGCGAAGCTCGGCCGAGGCCGCGAAGGAGATCGCGCGCGAGGTCGAGGACGCCGGCGGCAAGGCGCGCGTTCATCTGGCCGATGTCAGCGATCCCGCGCAGGCGAAGGGGCTGGTCGAGGAGACCGTCTCGGCGTTCGGCCGGTTGGACATCCTGGTCAACAACGTTGCCCACCGGATCGCCAAGCCCATCGTCGAGACGGAGTACGACGAGTGGCGCGACGTGCAGGCCAACACGCTCGATTCCGCCTTCCTCTGTATCCGGCAGGCGGTTCCCCATCTGATCGCCGCCGGCGGCGGTTCGATCGTCAATATCGGCGGGGTATCGGGCCATCGCGGGGTGAAGAACCGCTCGGCCGTCGCGGCGGCGAAGGCGGGACTCGCCGGGATGAGCGCGGCACTCGCCGTCGAGCTCGCCCCCCACAACATCAACGTCAACTGCGTCTCGCCCGGCAGCATCGACAATTACGAGGTGACGGGGCACGTGCCGGCGCATTACCGGGAGAATCCGATCCCCATGGGGCGGATGGGAACCGTGCACGAAATCGCCGCCATGGTGCGGCATCTCTGCGGACCGGAAGGGCGCTACGTCGCCGGCCAGACGATCCACGTCTGCGGCGCGTGGAACGTGTCGATCGCCTGACCGGCCGCGCGGGCCATGACCCTGGCGAGAAATCCGGGCTAGACTACGGGCGCGGACCGGAGTGGCGGGTATGACCGGGATTCACACGACCTTCGTCGATGGAACGCCGCGGCTCGCGGTCGACCGCGCGGGATCGGGGCCGCTGGTCCTGTTGATGCACGGCATCGGCGGCAACCGGTCGAACTGGACGGCCCAGGTCGAGGCGCTCCGCGATTCCTTCCATGCGGTTGCCTGGGACGCTCGCGGCTACGGCGATT
>JAPPHW010000253.1 GCA_028820945.1 Defluviicoccus sp. | reverse complement strand
CGGTGCGCGGCCGGCGCGGCGGCAGCGCGATGGCGACGGCCGCCGTCAACGCGCTTGCGGGCGACCGGGAATGAGCGGCGCGGGAAAACTCTTCGGCGTCGGCGTGGGGCCGGGCGATCCTGAGTTGATGACGCTCAAGGCGGCGCGCGTCTTGCAGGAAGCCGCGGTCGCCGCCTATTTCGCCAAGAAGGGCGAGACCGGTCACGCGCGGCGGATCGCCGACGCCTATTTGGGGCGGGACGTGGAGGAGCTCCGCTTCGACTACCCCTACACCACGGAAATTCCGAAACGCTCCGCCTCCTATCGCGATGCCCTGACATCCTTTTACGACCGGGCGGCGGAGGAGGTGGGCGCGGCGCTCGAAGACGGGCGCGACGTGGCGCTGCTCTGCGAGGGAGACCCGCTGTTCTACGGTTCGTTCTTGTATGTGAACGACCGGCTGGCATCCTGCTTCGACGTCGAAGTAGTGCCGGGCGTGACGGCGATGTCCGCCTGCTGGAGCCGGGCGGGCGCGCCGATGGCCCGCGGAGACGACTGCGTCTCGGTTCTCGCCGGCACGATGGAAGAAGACGCGTTGCTGCGGCGCCTCCAGGCGGCGGACGCTACCGTCATCATGAAGGTCGGGCGGCACTTGCCGAAGGTTCGCCGCGCGCTCGACCGGGCCGGGCTGCTGGATCGCGCGATACTGGTGGAACGCGGCTCGATGCCGGACGAACGCATCGTCCCGCTCCCGGACTGCAAGGACGGAGAAGCGCCCTATTTTTCTCTGGTTCTCGTACCGACGGCGAGGACGACATCGTGAGCGGCCGCATCCATGTCGTCGGGCTGGGACCGGGCGACGAACGCCACCGCACACCGGCCGCGGAAGACGCGTTGCGACAGTCGCGCCATCTCGTGGGTTACGGCCCTTACCTGGCGCGGATAGCGTTGCGCGACGGCCAGACCGCGCATGCCTCCGACAACCGGGAAGAGCTCGACCGCGCGCGCCATGCCTTGCGGCTGGCGGCGGAGGGCGAGACGGTCTCGCTGGTCTCCTCGGGCGATGCCGGCGTGTTCGCGATGTCCGCAACGCTATTCGAGGCGCTCGAGGCGGATGGCGATCCGGGCGTCGAAATTGAGATTGTGCCCGGCGTGACGGCGATGATCGCGGCAGCGGCGAGGACCGGCGCGCCGCTCGGTCACGATTTCTGCGCCATCTCGCTGTCGGACAATCTGAAGCCTTGGGACACCGTGCTCGGTCGCGTACGCGCCGCCGCCGAGGCCGATTTCGTAATGGCGCTCTACAACCCGATTTCGAAGGCGCGGCCCTGGCAACTGGGAAAGGTGCTGGAGACTCTGCGCGAGCTTCGCGCCCCCGATACGCCGGTCGTATTCGCGACCGCGGTAAGCCGGCCCGACGAGGAAATCGCCGTCCTGCCGCTGTCCAACGCCCAGCCCGAGATGGCGGACATGCGGACGCTGGTGATCGTGGGATCGAGCGAGACCCGCTGCATCCGGCGGGGCAACGACGGCGTGTGGGTCTATACGCCGCGCACGGCGTCGGTCCCGGCGTGATGAGCGATCAGCTGACGCCAGACTTCCTCGACCGTCGGCACGGCGGGTCCGGCCGGCGGCGGACGGTCGACCATGACGACGGGAATCCCGCTGTTTCGGGCGGCAATCAGCTTGGCGGCCGTCCCAGAACCGCCGGAGTTCTTGGTAACGATCATGTCGATCCGGTGCTTCCGCAAGAGGCGCTCCTCGTCCTCCAGGACGAACGGACCGCGCGCCGCGATGACCGTCGCGTCGGGCGGCAACAGGTCGATCGGCGGCGGATCGACGCTGCGGACGACGTAGCTGTGCCGCGGCGTATCGCGGAACGGGGCGAGGTCCTTGCGGCCGATGGTGAGGAACGCGCGCCGCGGCTCCTCCCCCAGCGCATCGGCCGCGGCCCGCATGTCCGACACACGGATCCAGCGGTCGCCGGAAGACTCTTCCCAGGCCGGGCGCATTACGGCGAGACGGGGGATCCCTGCGGCCGCGGCGGCTGCGACGGCATTGGCGGAAATTGTCGAGGCGAACGGGTGGGTAGCATCCACCAGGACATCGATCGCGTTCCGGCGGAGATAGTCCTCGAGCCCGCCGGCTCCGCCGAACCCGCCGGTTCGAGTCTCGAGCGGGGAAGGACGGGGAAACCGCGTCACGCCGGCGAGGGACAAGGCTCCCTCGAAACGGCCGTCTTCGGCGATCAGCCGGGCCAGTTCGCGGGCCTCGGTCGTTCCGCCGAGCAAGAGGAGTTTCAGTCGTGACACCGTCCGGCTCTCCCGTCCCGACGGAAACCGCCGGTCCCGTCCGGCGATGGCTGTCGATTATCGGGGTCGGTGAGGATGGCGTCGAGGGACTGTCGGCCGCCGCCAGACAGGCGGTCGCGGACGCCGAAATCGTCTTCGGCGGGCAGCGCCATCTGCGGTTGCTGGCGAGCCTGATCCGGGGAGAAACGGTCCCCTGGCCGAGCCCGATCCGATCCGCCATCCCGAAGATCGAGGCGCTCAGGGGAACGCGGGTGGCGGTGCTGGCATCCGGCGATCCCTTCCATCACGGGATCGGCTCGCTGCTGACCGAGGCGGTGGCGGCGGACGAAACCGCCGTCTTCGCGGCTCCGTCGTCGTTCAGCCTCGCGGCGGGCCGCATGGGCTGGGCGGTGCAGGATGCCGGGCTGGTATCGCTCTGCGGCCATCCCATCGAGACGCTTCTCCCCTATCTCCAGCCCTCGCGGCGCTTGATCGTGCTCTCGGCGGACGGGACGACGCCGCACGCGGTCGCGCACTTGCTTAGCCGGCACGGGTTCGGCGCCAGCCGGATCGCCGTGCTGGAGGCGTTGGGCGGTTTGTCGGAGCGGGTGCGGGAGTGCCGCGCCGACGCGTTCGATCTCGCGGATGTCGCGCGGCTGAACACGATGGCGATCGCGGTCGAGGCAGAAAGCGAAGCGCGGGTCATCCCGTTGGGCGCGGGTCTGGACGACGCGCTGTTCGAGACCGACGGCATGCTGACCAAGCGCGAGATCCGGGCGGTGACGCTGTCCAGCCTCGCACCGCGCGCGGGCGAGCTCCTGTGGGACATCGGCGCCGGCTCCGGGTCGGTCGCGATCGAATGGCTGCTTGCCCATCCGGCCAACCGGGCGATCGGCGTGGAACGGCGCGAAGACAGGGCTGCGCTGGCGGGAAAGAACGCCGCCGCGCTCGGCGTGCCGCGCCTTCAGGTCATCGTCGGCGAAGCGCCCGGCGCGCTCGCTTCCCTGCCGGCGCCCAACGCAATTTTCGTCGGCGGGGGAATCGCCGATGACGGCGTGATGGAGACCGCGTGGGATAGGCTCTCTTCCGGCGGCCGCCTGGTGGCGAACAGCGTCACGCTGGAAAGCGACACGGTCCTCGGTGGGTTCGTTGGAAAGACAGGGGGCACGCTGACCCGGCTTTCGGTCGAACGTCTCGACCGGATCGGCGGGATGCACGGATTTCGGCCCGCGATGACCGTTACCCAGCTGCGGGCGACGAAGCCGTGATCGTCGTCGGGATCGGGTGCCGCCGGGGCAGCCAGGCAACCCGGATCGCGGGGGCGGTCGGCGAGGCCTTGAAGACGGCGGGAATATCGGCGGACAGTGTGGATGCCCTCGCGACGCCCGAATTCAAGGCGGACGAGACCGGCATCGCAGAGGCGGCGGCGGCGTTCGGCCTGCCGCTCCGGCTGATCGACCGGTCGCGGCTGGACGCCGTTCAGCGGTTTTGCGCCACACGTTCGCGGGCGGCGGAGACCGCGACCGGGCTGGGCGCCGTCTCGGAAGCCGCCGCCCTCGCCGCCGCGGGGCGGAACGCCGCGCTGGTGCTGCCGCGGATCGCGCGCGGCGGGGTCACCTGCGCCGTGGCGCGCGGAGACGGCGGGTGACCGTCCATTTCATCGGTGCCGGACCGGGAGCCCCGGACCTGATCACGGTGCGCGGCCGCGAATTGCTGGGCCGCTGTCCGGTTTGCCTCTACGCGGGATCGCTGGTGCATCGCGACATCCTCGCCCATTGCCCCGACGGGGCGAGGATCGTCGATACCGCACCGATGAGCCTCGACGAGATCGTCGGGGAAGTTCGCGTGGCTCACGAGTCGGGCAAGGATGTCGCCCGGCTGCACTCGGGCGACCTCTCGGTCTGGAGCGCGGTGGGCGAGCAGTTCCGCCGGCTCGACCGGCTCGGCATTCCCTACACGATGACGCCGGGCGTGCCGGCCTTTGCCGCTTCGGCGGCCGCAATGCGGCGTGAGCTGACCCTGCCGGGAGTGGCGCAATCTGTGGTGCTTACGCGTACCTCCGGGCGCGCCTCGAAGATGCCGGAACGGGAGACCCTTGAAAATTTCGCCGCCTCGGGCGCCACGCTTGCGCTTCACCTCTCGGTTCATGCGCTGGACCGGGTCGTGGCGGCTCTCGTTCCCCATTACGGCCCGGATTGCCCGGTCGCGATCGTCTGCCGCGCCAGCTGGCCAGAGGAGCGGATCGTCCGGGGGACGCTTTCCACCATCGAGGCGGCCGCGGCCGCGACCCCGATGGAGCGGACGGCGACGATTCTGGTGGGACCCGTGCTGGCGGCCGAGGATTTCGACGAGAGCGCGCTCTACGACCCGGACTACCGCCGCCGTTTCAGGGAGGACGCGACGGGATGAGGCTAGCCCATCTTTAACATTGAGTGCAAAAAGCGATGCAAAGTCAGTGGGGTAAGA
>JAPPHW010000299.1 GCA_028820945.1 Defluviicoccus sp. | reverse complement strand
TACATGTTCTGGGACGGCATCAACCTGCACTACGAGGTCGGCTACCGCCTGCAATAGCGGGTCTCTATTCGCCGGAACCGCTTTACCCGTTTTCTCCCGTCATTCCGCGGTCTGCAGCGGACAGCCGTTACGCTCGGCCTCGGCCGAGAATCTCGGCGCCATCTTGCGCAGGCGCTCCGGAGTGATCCGTCCGGCGCGGCGGATGTAGTCGAGCGCGAATGGCCACGGCGCTTTCTCCATGTGCGTTCCGAAATCGTCGTACCAATCCGCCGATTGGCGGGCCGCGTTCACGATTTTGGCAAGGATGGGCGCCCGCTTCGATCGATAGCGCGGAAGTGCCTTCTCGGTGGCCCATTCGCTGTCGCGCAATGCAGTGCAGAGCGCCACCGCATCCTCCAGGGCCAGGCGCGTGCCCGACCCGATCGAAAAATGTGCGGTGTGCAGCGCGTCTCCGACCAGCACCTTGTTTCCGTCGAACCACCGCTCGCAAGACAGATGCGGGAACCGGCGCCAGAGCGAGTTGTTGGGGATCAGTATTGCGCCGTCCAGGACGCCCGCGAAGATTTCCTCGCAGAGCTTTCGGTATTCTGGTTCTTCCATGTCTCCGAAGCCGGCCCGGTCGAAGGCGGCGGGCGAGGCTTCGATCAGGAAGGTCGCGCGGCCCGGCGCATACGAATAGTGGTGCACGTTCATCGGACCCCACTCGGTCTCGACGAAGCTCTGGGTCAGGGCGTCGAACTCCCGGTTCGTCCCGTACCAGACGAAATAGTTCGCCTGCATGTGGACCTTTTCGCCGAAGTCGCCGCTGGCGCGGACCTGCGAATTCAAACCGTCGGCGCCTATGATCAGATCGGCGCGGATCGATCCGATGTCTTCGAGACGCGTGTTGTAGGTCGGGTGGATGCCCAGCTGTCCGGCCCGCCGCCGAAAGAGTTCCAACAGCTCGAGCCGCCCGATACCCGCGAAACCGACGCCGTCGATGTCGATCCGCTGGTTCCGATGGACGACGGCAATGTCGCTCCACCGCATCATGTACGGTTCGATCAGGTCGACGGTTTCCGGATCGTCCCGTCGCAGGAAGGCCAGACCGTCATCCGAAAAAACGACTCCGAATCCGAAGGTAGCATCCGGCGGGTTCTGTTCGGCCACCTCTATTTCCAGGTCGCCGCGCATCCGCTTGAGAAGAATCGCGGCGTAGAGCCCGGCGGGACCGGCGCCGACGATCGATACCTTCATCGCCCCCCTTTCGAAGCCACTGGCGGCATTCTGGCAAATCTCAATTTGTCGCGCATGACGAAAGGCATCCCGGACGGATCCCTCAGGCGAGGCGCCGGGCGACCTGCCAGCGGCGCGCGGCCACAACCGCCCAGATACCCTCGGCGATGAGGAAGGGATAGGAATCGATCAGGTAGGCATAGACCGCAGCCAGGGCGCAGCCGGCCGCGAAGGCCGCGATGAAGAACGTGCTGCGTTTCTCGAGAGCGTAGCACGTGACCATCGTCGCGATGGCAACGAGGCCGAGGATTTCTACCGGGGGCGGGGCCGTCATGGCTGCTTGCCCCCGGGCCTGTCGTCAAGCCGTACCGCGACCCCGCCGTTCGTCATCGTCGAACTCCCTTCCGCCTTGGTCGCCTGAGGCGCCTTTTTAGCGCGACGAGCGGGCCGGCGTCCCGGGTGCGGTGCCGTCCCGACGCCGCATTTGGCACTCCGCGCACAGGTTCGGTAAAATCGTAGCGGTCGGGCCCGCGTCCTGGATATTGTGCATCCTTGCGTGCCGCGATGAAGCGTTCCGAACCGGAGGGCATGTCATGGACGGGCACGAAACGATCAGGGACCGCGTTGCCACGGGTTCGGAGACGGATCCGTCGGTTTACGTACCGTCGCTTCAACTCACCGAAGGACAGCCGCCGCCCGTCGCGGCGAACGGCGGTCTGTCATACATGTCGTTCGACCGGGACGGGGACGCGGGAACGGAAGCGGCAATCCAGGCGGCGCTCGACCAGGCTGCCGAGGGACGTGTGCAGGCGTTTATCGACCGCATCGAGAGCGCGCCCCCCGGCCCCATCGAGACCGAGTGGGGCCCCGGCTTCCGCGAATACGAGGAATGCCTGGAATATATCCGGGAGAGCGGCATCGAGGCCCCAGAAGGCGGTTTGGCGCTTCCGCTGCGCTACACCGCGCACGAGCAGCCCTCCTACTCCATCGTTACGTCCAACGCGCTCTGGCGCGACCCGGCGCGCGCGGCGGAGGCGAAAGTGTTGCGCAAGGCCGAAGAGAACAACGGGCGGCGCGCCCTTTACTTCCCGCAGGTGATGCGCGACGCGCGTCGCATCGGGGAGTACTACCCCGGGTTATCGGTCGAGAGCCCCGAATGCATGGACAGGCTCGGCGTAGCGCTGGCGCATCTCGAATCCGAATGCGGAAACTTCTACGACTCGGCGGAGGTGGAACGCGTGTTCTACCCGGAGATCGAGAAGCTCCTGCTGGCGTTCTTCCCGGATGCGACCGATGCGCTGGTCTACAACCACGACATCTTCGACAAGGACTATCAGGGCGACCGAACGGAAGACCAGGAGGCCAAGAACCCCGGCGTGAACGCCCAATACGTCAACCTCGTGCACAACGACCTGAACGACAACAGCGGCCGGGTACGCTGCCGCGAGCTCTTGACGAAAAACCTGCGGAATTTCGGGCGCGAGCAGCGCTACACGGCGGCGGAGGCCGACGAGAAGATGTCGCGCCGGTTCGTGTCGATCAATCTCGCCAAGCCGATGGAGACCGTAGGCCAGTTTCCCTTCGTGCTCTGCGCCTGGCCCTCTTTCGCCGATCAGCCCTACATCACGAATTACCGCATCTACGACGACCGGGTCGGCGAGACCACGCGCTTCACCTACCGGCCCGACCACGAATGGTACTGGTTCCCCCGGCAAGAGCCGACCGAGGTCTCGATGCTCAAATGCTACGATTCGATCGCCGACGGCTCGGTCTCGCGCTGGTCTTTCCACACGGCCTGCATCGACCCGACCGCACCCGCCGACGCGCCCTGCCGCAAGAACGTCGTGGTCCGCGCCTTCGTCTTTTTCTAGAGCGATATCCGCCGTGAGGTGGGGGCGTTCCGGTCGTCGTGAACCGATAAGGCCGCAACACCTTCGACCGTCGTCACCGCCAGACACGTCGCCGGTTCGTCGCCCCGGTTTCCCGTCCGCCGGAATTGAACCGGACAACAGCGGAATTGTTTCGGGCATGACGACGGGTGTCGATGGCAATCGAAGACTTCACGCTTTGCGCGTGAACTCATCCCCCGGCCTGCGGTGTCGGGGGTCCGGGTCGACCGTTGCGGTTGGGATGGCCTTCGAGCATCTCGGCGCAGCCGGCCCGCGTCGCCCAGTATTCCCAGGCGCGCCAGAATTCCGGACCGTCGGGGTTCATACGGAGCCGCTTGGCGATCTCGCCCTCGGAGAGCCCCTTCACCCGGCCGAATCGGAGCGCGGTCGTCAGGATACGCGCGTTCCTCGGCAGCATCACCGACAGCCGCACCACCTCGGACAGAGACCGCGCGGCCGCCGTGAAGCCGTGGCCGCGCATCAGGACGACACGATGGTCGTCGAGCGCTCCAGCGAGGTCGCGCCCCTGCTCCATGTCCACCACGAGGAGCGTGGTGTCGCCGAACCTGTCGGCGATATCCCAGACCGGCGCCCGCCCGCCCATCAGCCCGGCGGAGTGAATCACCGGACGCAGCGGCTCGTCGGCGATGCTGTAGGGCAGCACCTCCTCGGCGTGGCTGTGGACGACCGCCACCGCATCGGGGTTCCGCTCGTAGACACCGGCGTGAATGAAGCGTTCCAGATAGGGTGTGCGCTCATCCCCGCCTGACGCTTGGCCGTCGAGTCCGAACTCCATGATGTCCTCGCGCGATACCAGCTCGGGACTGCGCGAGCACGACAGGAAGAAGCGCTCCGGATCGTCGGGTCTGCGGACGCTGACATGACCGTAGGCGTCGACCACGTTTTCGTTGGCGAGGATGCGGTTGGCGACGACGAGGTCGCCCAGCGCGGTTTCGATGTCCGTCATGGCATTCCCCTGCTTATCGGCGGTCTCCGGGTCCGCCCTGCCGCATCGAATGTCGGGAGAAAACGACCCTCTATCGGACGGTCGGCAGCCAAGGCGCGCTGGCGGGTGTCAGAGCTTGACCGAGACCAGCCAGGTCGCGATCGGCGGGAACGCAATGACCAGGATCAGCACGAACAGCATCGCCAGCGCAAAGGGCGCCGAGCCGATAAAGATGTCCTTGAGCGTGATGTCGGGGCGCGCCAGGGTCGAGTGAACCACATAGACCGCGATGCCGAGCGGCGGGGTCAGCAGCCCGATCTCGGTCGCGATCACGGTGACGATCCCGAACCACACCAGGTCGATCTCGAAGAACTTGAGCGCTGCCAGGAACAGCGGGACCATGATCAGCATGATCGAGACGGAATCGATGATGGTGCCCAGGATAATCACCACCAGCACGTAGAAGGCGAGCATGCCGTAAAAGCCTGCACCCAGATTGTCGAAGATCGCGGCCATCTCCGAGGGCAGTCCCGACATCCCCAGCATCCGGCTGTACATGCTGGCCGAGCAAATCAGGAACAGAAGCGTCGCGGTGATGTTCCCGGAATCGAGCAGCACATTCCAGAAGCTGCGCCACGTCAGCGCGCGGCGGGCGAGCGCGAAGATCAGCGCCAGCAGCGCGCCGGCGGCGCCCGCCTCGACCGGGGTGA
>JAPPHW010000143.1 GCA_028820945.1 Defluviicoccus sp. | reverse complement strand
GGGGACGGGCGGGGAACGCCGCGGACGCTCGTCTTCGCCGGCGCCTATCTGCTCGTGTGGATCGGGTATTCCGCGCTCGCCGCCGGCGCGCAGTGGGGATTGCAGGCGGGCGGCATGCTGACGCCGATGATCGTCAGCAGTTCCGAATTGCTTACGGCGGGCTTGCTCGTCCTGGCGGGGCTCTACCAGTTGACGCCGCTGAAACAGGCCTGCCTGAGGCATTGCCGCACGCCGCTCGGTTTTCTGATGGCGGAATGGCGCGACGGCACGCGCGGCGCGCTCGCGATGGGCCTGAAACACGGCCTCTACTGCGCGGGGTGCTGCTGGGCGCTGATGCTGCTGCTGTTCGTCGCGGGCGTGATGAACCCGGTCTGGATCGTGTTCCTGACGGTGGTGGTGGCGCTGGAGAAATGGCCGCGCCTGCCGATCTGGCTCACCCGGCTGACCGGCGCCGCGGCGATCGCGGCCGGGGCGGCCATATTGGTTTGACCGGCCGGAGACTTACGGGCCGGTCCAGTCGAACGGGATGTGCTTGGCGGAGTTGACGTCCCAGGAATACTGGAAGCCGAAGGCGTCCACGCGGCACACGGTCGACTTTCCCCACGTGACCAGCTGCGGCCCTGGGCCGGTTTCCGATCCCGGCGCGTTGGCCATCCGGGGATATTCGCCCGGGTTGCTCGTCGGTCCGGTCAGCGCCTCCGCCCAGGCCGTGACCTTGCCGGCGATGTCGACGCCCCAGCGCGACTGGTCGGGCGCGATTTCGAAGGAGATTTTGGCGCGCTCGACGCCGACCACCTGGCGGCCTTCGGCGAACATGGAGGCCACCTTGGCCATGAAGCCCCCGGCGCGGCCGCCGATGATCGCGGTCAGCGCCTCGGCCTGCGCGTCGTCGGCGCGGTCGTCGATGAAGATGCCGGCCTTGCCGCTGGCCTTGCCGGCCCATAGATCGCCCTCCCAGCGCCCCACCCGCACGAAGACGCGGTCGTCGAGAGGGGTGTCGCCGTAATGCCCGCGCTTGACGCGCCAGAGGAGCACACCTTCGCACCAGCCGTTGTCCGGCGCCTGCGCGAAAGTGCACGGGCACGCGATGGCGCAACTGCAATTGTCGAACCAGTCGCCAACGATGTGCCAATCGGGCGTGTCGGGCATCGGAGCCTCCGCATCGGTCGCCATCGCGCGAACGATAGCACGGGATCGAGCCCGAAACACTCGACAAACCGGGCGGGCGGCCCCCTTCGATACGCCGCCAGAGGCGGCTACTCAGGGTGAGGAAATTCAGGGAATATCCTCATCCCGAGTAGACGCGACAGCGCCGTATCGAGGGACGGGCGCGTCACCCGGGCGTCGGCAGCGTCCCCTCGGGGAGCGATTCGATGTGGTCGACGATGGCGCCGGGCTTGGTGAACCAGATGCGGTCGGCGCGCGGGTGCTCGACGATGTATCTGAGGATCCGGCGGAGCTCCGCCAGGCGGTAGGGCTGGCCGAAAATGAAGGTGTGCAGCGACAGCGCGTAGACCAGCGGCTGCTGCTCGCACAGCTTCAGCATCTCGTCGATCTGGTCGGTCACCATCTCGGTGAGTTGGCGCGGCGTGTGGTGGCGGTTGAGAAGCGCCGGCGAATCGTTGAGCTCCACCGGGTAGGGCAGCGACAGGATCGGCCCGAACTTCGTCTTCATCCACACCGGCTGGTCGTCGAGCGGCCAGTCCAGCACGTAGCGGTAGCCGGCCTCCTTGAGATGGTCGAGCGTCGCCCCGGTCTCGGAGATCCACGGGCCGAGCCAGCCGCCGGGCTGCACCCCCTCCCGCTCGATCAGGATGTCGGTGGCCTCGCGGATCAGCACCCGCTCCTGATCCTCGGTGAGGTCGCCCTGGCGCTCGGAGTTGGTGCGTCCGTGACCAACCACCTCGTCGCCGCGGGCGCGGACGCGTTCCATGATCTGCGGCGCGTAGTCGTAGACCGCCGTGTTGACCAGGTGGCAGGCCGGCAGCTCGAGCTCGTCGAACAGGTCGAGAATGCGCCAGATCCCCACCCTCAGCCCGTAATCGCGCCACGCATAGTTGCGGATGTCGGGCTGCGGGCCGGGCGCGGTCGGGGTGTGGCCCATCCCCTCGCCGTAGCTGAAATGCTCGATGTTCAGTCCGATATAGAAAGCGAGCCGCTTGCCGTCCGGCCAGTCGTATTGCGGGCGGTCGACGATCGCGGAGTAGTCGTAACGGCCGTGCTTGCGGATTTCCATGGACCTCCCCCGTCAGGCGATGCGCCGCGACGGTACACCACGCCTCAGCCCTCGGGAACCACCGCGGTCGCCTCGATCTCGACCTTGGCGCGGTCCTCCATCAGGGCCGAGACCTCGACCGCCGCCATCGCCGGCCAGGTGCGCCCGATCGTCTCGCGATAGGCCGCGCCGACCTCCGCCAGCCGGTCGAGATAGTCGCGCTTGTCGGTGAAATACATGGTCATCCGGACGATGTGCTCGGGCCCCGCGCCGGCCTCGGCCAGCACGGCTACGATGTTCGCCAGCGCCTGGCGGAACTGCTCTGCGAAGTCGTCACTCTCGATCTCCTCGTCCGCGTTCCAGCCGATCTGGCCGGCGACGAAGACCATGCGGCCCGACGCCGCGATGCCGTTGGAATAGCCCTTGGGCCGCTTCCAGCCCGGCGGTTGCAGGATCTCCATCGATTCCCCCTCGGCGCTTGTCAGCATCGGATGGTTGTTTTAAGCATAAAATAACTGCGAAGGGTCGAGCCCGCCATGCCCGAGACCGAGACAGCCCCGCCGCTGGCCGGCCGCCACGCGCTGATCACCGGCGGCGGGCGGGGAATAGGCGCCGCGGTGGCTCATGCGCTCGCCGGGCTCGGCGCCGACCTCACCCTCGTCGGCCGCGACGAGGCGAAGCTGGAGGAGACCGCGGCGGCGCTTCGCGGGTCCGCCCTCGTCGCGGTCGCGACCGTCCCGGGCGACGTCAACCAAGAAGATTCGATGGCCGCCGCGTTCGACCGCGCGGGGCCGGTCTCGATCCTGATCAACAACGCGGGCATCGCCGAGAGCGCGCCGTTCGCGCGCATCGACGACGGCCACTGGGACCGCACCGTCTCGACCAACCTGACCGGCACGTTCCGCTGCATGCGCATCGCCTACCCGGCGATGGCGGAAGCCGGATGGGGGCGGATCGTCAACGTCGCTTCGACGGCGGGGCTCAAGGGCTACGCCTACACGGTGGCCTATTGCGCATCCAAGCACGGCGTGGTCGGGCTGACCCGCGCGCTCGCCATGGAGGCCGCGCGGACCGGGGTGACGGTGAACGCGGTCTGCCCAAGCTTTACCGATACCGACATGGCGACCCGGGCCATCGCCAACATCGTCGCCAAGACCGGGCGCGGCGAGGACGACGCCCTGAAGGAGCTCGCCGGCATCAACCCCCAGGGAAGGCTCGTGCTCCCCGAAGAGGTGGCCGAGGCCGTCGCCTGGCTCTGCCTCCCGTCGTCCGCCTCGATCAACGGCCAGGCCATCGCGATCGCCGGCGGCGAGGTGCAGTGATGGCGGCTTGCCCCTCGTCGTCATGCGCGGAACAAGTCCATTGCCGTCCGGTTAAGATTTTCGGGCCGCGTTGTGCGCCGATGGGCGGGAACGATGCCGGGCGGGGCGGGCCTTCTCCGGTACGCCTCTCCCTCCCGGTCGTCATGCCCGGACTCGTTCCGGGCATCCACGTCCCGCCGCCGCCTCGCCCGCTCCCGGCGAGAACTGCGATGCCGCAAGGCGTGGATGCCCGGAACGAGTCCGGGCATGACGGTGGGGGAAAGCGGGGCGACGGAGGGAACGGCGACGGGGGAGACACCGGTGCGCCGAAATTCATGTCCCGAACCGACCGATCCGTCGGAAACCCTCCGGTGCACGGGCCGTTCGCCCGGTCGGCCGCAGTTAAACCGGACAGCAATGGACTCGTTCCGCGCATGACGGGAAACATGTGTCTCGCTCCCGACCGTCAACTTATCGATATAAGCCCCCGGTGATGGACCGCGCCGCGCCCCGGACGGACGATTTCGAGACCGACGTGAGCGCCGACGACGGGCTCGAGCTTCGCGTCTGGCTCCGTCTGCTGACCTGCTCGACGCTGATCGAGCACGGGGTGCGCCAGGGGCTGCACCGGAGTTTCGAGACCACGCTGCCGCGCTTCGACGTGCTCGCCCAGCTCCAGCGCGCCGGCAAGCCGCTCTCGATGGGCGATCTCTCGCGCCGGCTGATGGTGACCAACGGCAACGTCACCGGGCTGGTCGACCGGCTGACGAGCGAGGGGCTGGTCGAACGATGCCGCTCGGACGGGGACAGGCGGGTCCAGATGGTCTCGCTCACGCCCGCCGGCGCGGCGCTGTTCGAGCGCATGGCGACGGACAACCGGCGCTGGGTGACGGGAATGATGGCGGGGCTCTCGCGCGACGAGAAGGATGCGCTGTTCGCGCTCCTCGGCCGGCTCAAATCGGCCGTCCTCGATGCAGGCCAGACCACGGAGGAGGCGGATGACTAGCATCAGGGGCGCCGATCTCGCGCCCGAGCATTTCGACTGGACGGTCGAGGGCAAGGTCGGAACGCTCACGATTAACCGACCCGACCGGAAGAACCCCCTCACCTTCCAGTCCTACGCCGAGATCCGCGACACCTTCCGCGCGCTCAAATACGCCGACGACGTGAAGACGGTGGTGGTCACCGGCGCCGGCGGCAATTTCTGCTCCGGCGGCGACGTGCACGACATCATCGGCCCGCTGGTC
>JAPPHW010000171.1 GCA_028820945.1 Defluviicoccus sp. | reverse complement strand
TCGGGGTTCAGGGCTACGCCGGAACCGGCAAGACGCGGATGCTCGACCGCGCCCGGACGCTCGCGGAGAAGAAGGGCTGGCGCATGGTCGGTCTCGCCCCCTCGGCATCGGCGGTACAGACCCTGGCGGCGGAGTCCGGGATCGAGAGCGAGACCTTGCAGCGCTTTCTGGCGAGGAACGCCGGCGTTGCCGAGGGACGTCTCACCAGGAAGGGCGCCCGGGAAATGCGCGCCGCGTTCGCAAAGACCGTGTTGGTAATCGACGAGGGGTCGCTCGCCTCCACGGTCCAGGCGAGAGACCTGCTCCGGATCGCGAGCGAGCTTCGCATTCCCAAGCTGGTGCTGGTGGGCGACGCGAAGCAGCTGGAGGCGGTCGATGCCGGAAAGCCCTTCGCGCAATTGCAGCAGGCGGGCATGAAGACGGCCGTCATGGACGAGATCCTGCGCCAGCGCGACCCGGAGCTGAAGGCCGCCGTCGAGGCGAGCCTCGCCGGAGACATCGGCAAGGCGTTCGAGAAGCTCGGATCGAATGTCGCCGAGGTAAAGCCCGACAACGTCGCCGGGGCGGTCGCCGCGCGCTGGCTTGCGCTGTCTGCGGAAGAGCGCGCGCGGACGGGGGTGATCGCGCCGAGCCACGCGCTTCGCGAGGGGATCAACGGGCATATCCGCGAGCGGCTCGCCCGGGAGGGCGGGATCTCGGGTCCGGCGATGGAGACCGAGCGGCTGGTGTCGAAGGGCTACACCAACGCGGAGAAAGCCGTCGGCTCCAACTATGCGCCCGGCGATGTGGTGGCCTTCCACCGCCCCTACAAGCGTCTCGGTGTGGAGAAGGGCGATGAGCGCCGCGTCGCGCGTGTCGATTACCGCAAGCGGATCGTCCATCTCGAAGGCCCGGACGGCAGGACCGTCGCCTGGAAGCCGTCGCAAGTCGGCGCGCGCAGGGGCGGGACCGAGGTCTATCGCAGCGAAACGATCGAGCTTCGCGCCGGCGACCGCATCCGCTGGACGCGCAACGACGCCGGGCTGAAGCTCGTGAACAGCGGTTCCGCTCAGGTCACTGGCGTTCGCGACGGTCGGGTCTCGTTTCGTCTCGAGGACGGCCGGACGATCGAGCTCGGCGGTTCCGATCCCCAGCTTCGTCATCTCGACCACGCCTGGGCCTCGACCGTGCACGCGTTCCAGGGGCGGACCGTCGACAACGTGATTGCCGCGATGGAGGCGAATCATCCGAACCTCACCACGGCCAAGGCCTTCTACGTCGAGATTTCCCGCGCCCGCGACCGGGCGGAGCTGGTCACCGACGATGCGGCGGCGCTGAAGGAACGCCTCGAAGCGGTCACCGGCGAGCGCATCTCGGCCCTGGAGGGGATCGGCGAGAGCGTCCGGCGCGAGCACGGCAAGGACGCGGGGAAGGCCCTCGACAAGGAAGGGTCGGGGGCAAGATCCACCGCTCCGTCTTCCCCCGACCGGGAAATCGGCAGGGAGTCGCCCGAACGGAAGGCGCCCGAGCCCGAGCCTCCCGCTAGGGGTAAGCGGATCGAGATGGATATGGGCATGTAGGAAATCGCCGCGCCGCCAACCGTTTCAGCCTTCCACGCAGGCCACGGCGGAGACCGGAATGTCACGCGGGAGAGAGAAGGGCCTTCGCTGAAACCGTTACGAAGGAGACATCCGATGGGTCGGAAGCGACCGGACGACTCAAAGAGCAAGGGCAAGAAAGCGAAGCGGTCGCCGCACACGATCCGGTTTCTCGAACCGGAATGGGAAAACGTCGAAGCGTTCGCGGAGGCGCGCGGGCTCGCGCCGGCGGAGTTCGTCCGTTTCGCCACGCTCAACGCGATCGCGGACGGCGGCGCCTCGGTCGCCGGGCTGGCTCCGCTCATTCAGACGACCTTCCGCGCCACCCACATTCTGGCATCGAGACTGCGCGACGAAATGCTCGAGGCGGGCGAGCAGGAAGTGCTCGACGAAATGATCGCCGCGGCCCGCGGGTTGCAGGCGGAATTGATCGAATACAATCAGGATTGACGGCCCACGGGGCGAACTCTGCGCGGCCGCGGCTTGCGGCCACACGGCTGGGGCGGCGACCGCCAGCAAGGTGACGCATGGGGGCGGCGCCGTGCATACGGTCGGGGCGGGCCGATTGACGAAGCAGCAACCGGGACGGGCGAAACCGACGTGCCACATGGCGAGCGGTCAATCTCGGGTGGATAGGCGAATGGGAACGGGCGCCGCCAATACCGATTTTTCAGGTCCGGATGGGGAAAACCGATGCGTGGGACGCGGAAGGATGGGTTGCGCTTCCCTGGCGTGCGCACGCTGAAACCGACGAGCATCCGCTCCGCTCACAAACCCTGTCTTCAAGTTGATCCCGAGGCGCTCCCGACGACAATCAAGGGCGTGGTCCGCGCACCGCTTACGCATGGAGCCTATTTTTTATAGAAAAGACATGAAAATACGCGCAATAGACACAAAAACTGTGCAGTATTTTTTCTATTGGGCCGCTAGAGTTATAGTTTGCGCTTCGGTGGCGCGGCGGCTCAAGAACGCGATGGATCGGGGTTCGGACGGTGTCGATACCAAAGTTACAATCGAGAGCCGGGCCGGCCATATCTATGTCCGCACGCCGGACGGCTTCCGCACACCTTGCACAGCGCGCGGCCGACATCATGGGCCGTGCCCGGCGCTATCCGCGAGAGCGCCAGCCCTGCCTGAGCCGCGGCCTCGCTGTCCGGCGGGACCTGTTTTCTTCTCTGTTTGCTTTCTGGCTTCGTCGCCTGCCCACTGTGCCCCAAGACGTGCCGCGTCGACCTTGCCCTGCCGTTCCGAACCGAAGCGGTGCAGGCGTAGACCGGCACCGACATCATGCCGGTCACCGCGTTCATTCATAGGAACCAACACTCGATCTGGCCGAAGGCAATCGGCGCCACCCTTGGGAACATTCTCCAATGAAGCGATATGGAGTCTCACTGCGATCGACGCGCCGCAGGCGGCCGCTGACATGAATGCCGACGAACACGTTCGTATTGCCGAACGCTCTCCCGAGGCGGTGCTGGATTTCTGGTTCGGCCGGCTGCGCACGGCGGCCGATGCGTCGCGCGAGAACTGGCAGCACAGGATGCTGCGATGGCGGCTCGGGCCGTTCGCCAGAAGCACCGAGGACCCGCACACGCTGCGGGTCCAGCGCGCATGGTGCGAACAGATGCACCGCGAAGGCGTGGACCGCTTCTTCCGCGACCCGGTGTGGCAGACGCCGAAGGGGTTTCTGGCGAAGCTGATCGTTTTGGACCAGTTCCCGCGCAGCGCCTACCGCGGCACGGCGCTGGCCTACGAGAACGATTCCCTGACGGCCTCGATGTCCTGGGAAGCCTGCAAGGACGACCAGGAATTCACGCACTACAACGTGATCGAACGCTTCTGGATCTATCTTCCGCTTTCGCATGTGGAAGACCTGACGCTCCAGGAGCTTTCGCTTGAGAAATTCTCCCGCTGGAGTGTCGACCTGATCGCCGAGGCGCCACCCAATCGGCGCAGGATTAACCAGTTCGTAAGCTGGTCGGTTGTCAAGGCGATCATAGAGCACACCGAGGCGCTCCTCCTCTTCGACCGTTTCCCACACCGAAACGCCGTTCATCAGCGTCCGCACCGCGGCGGCGAACCGCGATACCTCACCGATCCGCTGCGCCCGCTCTGGAGTTTCACTCAGCCGCCCGATCCGGATTATTTCGCCCTGCTGGGCGCCTTGAACGGAATGGGGGATGGGTCGGCCGAGAACCGGGTAACCCGGGAGGCGCTGACCGCGCTGCTTCGCGCCGCGGAACTCTCGCCGGAAGATCCGGCGTCGCCGATGGACGTGTTCGGTCTCGTGGAAGACGACAACGTCCCCTGGTCCGTGCTCTACCGGCACCTCCGGCTCCCGGAGCACGCCGAGACGCTCGACCGCCTGCGACGGATTCCACAGGTGGTCGAGCTTGCCGATGCCGTCAAGACCCTCATTCTGAAGGATGGGGTGGACCTGACCTGGCCGCCCAGGAGCGCAAAGCACTCGCTGGAACCGGCAATCGACGTCGCGGCGTTGAACGCGCTCGTGCTGGGCGCCGAGCGGTCCGGAGAGACGGCACGCGAACCCGGCGATAGCGGCCACGCGCACGGCAACGACGGCGGCGGCGAACCGCCTTTGGACGGACCCGTGGAAACGGATCGAAGTCTCAGCCTGGCCGTCCGCAATGACAGCGGCGATCTGGGAGGGGTCGCGGCGGCCATCGAGGATTTCGCGGACCGACACGCCTTCCCGCGGCAGGACCGGTACCAGATCCAGCTCTGTATCGAAGAGATACTCATGTACATCGTGGAGCACGGCTATGACGACGCCGGCGCGCACCGGATCGAAATTCAACTCGAGTTGAACGAGGGAGACGGGCGTCTGGAAATCGGGATCGTAGATGACGGGCAGGAACTGGAACCCGGATCCTTCATGTTCCAGCCGGGGCCGGACACGATCGAGGAGGAGTCGGTGGTCGACGGTCTCGGTTTGCATCTGGTCCGAACCTATGTCGACGAATTGCGCTACCGGCGCGAAGACGGCCGGAACCGCCTGAGTTTCAGCAAGAGAATCGGAAACTGAGCAAAGCCACGCTGTTCGTTTCTGCCCTTGCCCCGATCGCCCGATGGACGAAGACCGCGGTGGAGCGCGTCGCCCGGCGCGAACCTCCCGCGACCGGGCACGCCGAGGAGACACGAAGCCATGCGCGGAACTGATGTCATCGTTATCGGCGCC
>JAPPHW010000416.1:1393-4789 GCA_028820945.1 Defluviicoccus sp. | reverse complement strand
GAAGTTCATGCTGATATGCATGGCGGCGGCGTGGATGTCCCGCCAGTAGCGCTGCATCCGCGAGGAGGTGAAGAGCCCGCCGCCGCCACCGGCTTCGAACATCAGATCCGCCGCCCGGGTGGAAAGCCGGGCGGCGAAGGCGAGGTTGCGCTTGTTGCGGGCGCGCGCCTCGACGGTGAGCTCCTCGCCGGCGGACACGGTCCGCATCAGCGCCTTGCAGTCGCGGTCGACGAGCAGGCGGGCGGCGTCGATCGCGGCCGCGGCCTCGCCCACCTTCATGTGGATGTTGGGGAGCGACGCCATCGGCACGGGCTTCGACAGCGCGGCGCCGCGGGTCACGCGGTTGCGCGTCGCGTCGACGAATTCCTCGTATGCGCCCTGCGCCATGCCGAGGATCGGCGCGCACAGGCTGATCGAGATCATCGAGAACAGGGGAATCCGGAACATCGGGCCCGGATTGACCGCCGCGCCGGGCGGGTCGCCGCTCATCGTATCGGCGAGCGGCAGGAACCGGTGCGCGGGCACGAACAGCCCGTCGCTATAGGCCGTCTTCGATCCGGTGCCGGCGAGGCCGACGACGGACCAGTTATCCTCGATCCCGAAATCCGAGGTTGGCGCGAGCGCGTAACCCTTCATTCCTTCGCCGCCATCGGGGTCGGGAACGGTGGTGGCGACGACGGTCCAGTGGCTGTTGTCGATGCCGGAGCAGTACATCCAGTGGCCGGACAGAAGGTAGCCGCCATCGACCGGCACCGCGGTGCCGTTGGGGGCTATGGAAACGACGAGGACGGCGTTCGGGTCGGGGCCCCAGACCTCGTCCTGGGCCTCCTTCTCGAACATGCCGAGGAAGAGGTGATACTTGGCGGTCACCGAATAGACCCATCCCGTCGAGCCGCAGCCGCGGGCGATCTCGAATGCGACGTCGACATAGGTGTCGAGCCCGTGCTCGAAGCCGCCGAACCGCCTGGGCAGCAGCAGGCGGTAGAGATCGGCGTCGATCATCCGGCCGAAAATATCGTCGGAGACCCGCCGGTCGGACTCGGTACGGTTCTGGTGTTCCCGGAGGGCCGGCACCATGGCCCGCGCGCGGGCCACGAGCTCTTCCGCCGGCACCATGCCGACGCCCCTAGTCCGCGTCCCAGGGCAGGGTGGCGCCGTAGCCGTGGGTCAGGGTCTGCACGTCCTCCGGGTTGTAGACGTGGCGCGGCGGGGTCTCGAAGGTCGCGTAGGGCTGGATGCGGACGACCACCCGGCCCTCGTCGGCCGCCATCTTCCGGAGGTCCTCGCGTTCTGGCTCGGGCATCGGCTGCTCGGCCATCAGCTCGCAGATTTCGATCAGGAGATCGTCGCCACCCTCTTCCTCGATCGCGGCGTTGCCGTAGACCAGCAGGTAGGTCGGCGGCCAGTTCTCGTCGAGGATGCAGAGCGAGACCTTGGGATCGCGCTTGACCGCCTTGGCCTTGGCGCGGCGGATCATGGTCGATACCAGGATGTCGTCGCCGTCCATCACGTAGTAGCAGACCGACATCGACGGTCCGTCCGCCTTGCGCGCATAGCCGAATACCGCCGTCCGATGCTCGCGGACGAACGAACGCCTCTCCGCCCCGTTCATGACTCTCCTCCCCCCAAGCGTTGCTCGCGCCACAGCCCGAGCCGTTCCTGCAGCGCGAGATCGCTGACGCAGAATAGAACGGCACCGTTATCGGCCAGGTGGCGGTGGCGGCACCAGCCGGGTACGACGAATACGTCCCTCGCGGCCCATTCGAGAGTGCCGTCCCCGGTCTCGGTCGCGCCCGCCCCTTCGACCACGCAATAGACCGCCCCGTCGGTCGCGCGCCGGGGCGCGCCGTCGAAACCGCGCGGCAGGCGCTGCAGGAACGCCGCCATGGCGGGGCTCGGATCGTCGTAGCGATACCGCCAGCCGAGACACGGGTCGGCGGGCGTCTCGCGCTCGAGACGATCCAGGGCGGCGCGCGCGGGCGCGGCGCGGCGGTTCAACACCGGTCGCACGTCCTCTTCCGCCCGGGTAAGCGGCTGCAGCGTCTCGCGGTGCGTTTCGCGGAACACGGTATCGAGGGCGTCGATCAGCGGCGTATCGAGGATGTCGAGCCAGATCACCGGCTCGCCGCCCTCGTTGCGGTGGTCATGCCAGGCCCATTGCGGTGTGACCACCATGTCGCCGGGCGCCATCGCCGTGGCGGCGCCGTCGACGGTGGTCAGCGCGCCGTTTCCCTCGATCACGAAGCGGATCGCGGTCTGGCTGTGACGGTGGCAAGGCGCGATCTCGCCGGGGAGGACGAGCTGGATGCCGGCATAGAGCGTCTGGGTCGCCCGCATGGCGCCGCCGAAGCCGGGGTTCTGGAGAACCAGCACGCGTCGGAAGGCGTCCTCGGCGCCGACCAGGCCGCCGGCCTCCATCAGACGGGGCCGCACGTCCTCGAAGCGCCAGACCGCGGGCCGCGCGGGCGTGTTCGGACGGGTGAGGTCGACCCCCCGCCGCCCGACCCAGAGCGCGCCCAGATTCTCCGCGCCGATCCGCGCGTGAAACGCGGCCTCGGGGTCTTCGCTGCGCTGCATGGGGCGCGTCACGACAGGCGACACCTCCATCGGGAACGGATATCGCGCCTTTCCGCGGCACCCGTACGGGCCAGCTTACGGACTCGGGCATCGGGGTGCCAGCGCGCGCCGATGCATTCCCGGCCGGCGGCGAGGTCGAACCGCGGCGAGCAAGGCGGGTGTCGAACGAACCCGGATCGACCCGACGCCGCGTTCGATCCGCATCGCTTCAGACCGCCGGCCGCGGCTTGTATCGCTCGACGTCGATTCGATCTTCTTCCTTGCGGGCCTGCGCGAGATCGTAGGCGGTCTGCCGGCGGAGCCAGAACTCCGCGTTGGACCAGCCTGCCTTCTCCAGCCGGATAGCCATCTCCGGGGAGATGGCTGCGTGCCCATTGAGCACCCGCGAGAGGGTGTGACGGGCCACACCCAGTACCGTTGCCGCTTCGGTTACGTTCAGACCGAGCGGCTCCGGGCAATTCTCCCGGATGCCGCGCCCCGGATGCGGGGGATCGCTCATCGCCATGCCGCCGCGTCCTGCTACCTTGCATTTCTTACCAAGAGCGGAAGAGGGGCTCGCACCGCAGCCGACCCCAAACCTGTCACTCCAGACTTGCTCTGTATAGGCGCCACCCCGCGGCTGGCAATGACCGGCGATTGCTGGATATAGTCGAACCGACGGAAAAGCCCACGCGGGGGACCGGGTTTGGCGGCACTGGACGATCGGGCTTTGCGGGGCCTCGTCAAATCCGACCGGGTGCACCGCGACTTCTATACGAGCCCCGAGGTCTTCGAGCTCGAGATGGAGCGCATCTTCGGCCGCGCCTGGCTGATCGTCGG
>JAPPHW010000416.1:0-1293 GCA_028820945.1 Defluviicoccus sp. | reverse complement strand
CCCATGAAGTCGCACATCGACGCCATGGTCGACCGCGCGCCGGACGGCGAGGTGGAGGCCTGCGCGGGGACGTTCCGTTATCGCTTCGATGCCAACTGGAAGATCCAGATCGAGAACCAGAACGACCTCTACCACCCGATGTTCACGCACGCCTCCACGACCGCGCGGGACGGCACCCAGTTCCGCCGTCACGGAGCCGAGGACGACGAGGCGGGCCGGGTCAGGCTGTTGAAGGAGAACGAAGCGCTCAACGAGCAGTGGGAGGAGCTCGCGATCGGCGGGCACCGCTACGGTCACACCTATATGGATAAATTCCCGATGGACAGGGGCCAGAGCGGCCCGGTCCACGAGCGCTACCGCGCGGCGATGGAAGCGAGCTACGGCGAGCGCGCCGCCGAGGCCATGGCGGTGAAGCACCACAACAGCATCTTCTACCCGCAATGGTCGATCCAGTACCTGACCCAGCACATCCGGGTGATGAATCCGGTCTCCGTCGACCGAACCGAGAACGTCATCATCCCGCTCAAGCTCATGGGCGCGCCGGAGGAGATGTGGCGCGCGGCGCTCAGGAGCAACAACAACAGCCATTCGCCGTCCGGCATGGTCATGTCGGACGACATGGAGGTCTGGATCCGCTGCCAGAGGGGCCTTGCGAGCCCGGGACGGGAGTGGGTGGTCTTCGCCCGCGGCATGAACGAGGAGAGCATCGACAACGCCGGGTCGTTCGAAGGGCGCGGCACGTCGGAAGCCAACGCCCGGCATCAGCACGCCGCGTGGCTGAACTACATGTGCGGCGGGGCCTGACGGCGGGTCCAGTCGATGCGGGTCGAGATCGAGGAATTCCTCTACCGGGAGGCGCGGCTGCTCGACGAGCGTCGGTTCGAGGAGTGGATGAACCTGTTCGCCGAGGACGGCTGGTACTGGGTGCCGGCCGCGCCCGACCAGAAGGACCCCTATGACGGCGTGTCGATCTTCTTCGACGACCGCGGGATCATGAAGACCCGTCTGGAACGCCTCGATCATCCCCGGATCCACTCGCAGAAGCCGGCGAGCCGCACCATGCACGCCCTGTCGAACATCGAGATCGACGAGGATTACGGCGAAGATGGCGAGGTCCTGGTCCGTTCCAACCTGACGATGTTCGAATTCCGCCTCGACAAACAGACCGTCTATGGCGGGCGTTGCCGCCACTTGCTGCGCAACCGCGCCGGCGGCGGTTTCGAGATCGCCTGGAAGCGAGTCGACCTGGTCAACTGCGACGGCGTATTCGAGACCCTCTCGGTGCCGTTTTAG
>JAPPHW010000448.1 GCA_028820945.1 Defluviicoccus sp. | reverse complement strand
TTCACGTGAAACAATGGTCAACAATGCTGACCTATGTTTCACGTGAAACATTAGGATCGCCCCGGCGGGTGACATTCCGGGCCGCGCGCCCTAACTTGCCCGCGATGAAGACCTACGACGTCATCGTGGTGGGCGGCGGGCATGCCGGGTCGGAGGCGGCGGCGGCGGCGGCGCGGATGGGCGCGCACACCGCTCTGGTGACCCAGCGGCTCGACCGGATCGGCGAGATGTCCTGCAACCCGGCGATCGGCGGGCTCGGCAAGGGGCACCTGGTGCGCGAGGTCGACGCGCTCGACGGGGTCATGGGCCGCGCCATCGACCGCGCGGGGATCCAGTTCCGCGTGCTCAACCGGCGCAAGGGCCCGGCGGTCCGGGGGCCGAGGGCGCAGGCCGACCGGGTTCTCTACCGCCGGGCGATGCGGGCGGCTCTGGACGCCGTCCCGGGGCTCGACCTCATCGAGGGCTCGGTGGCGGACATCCCGCGGGACCGGGACGGCCGCGCGGCCGGCGTCCTCACCGAGGCGGGCGAGACGATCCCGGCCCGCGCGGTCGTGCTGACGACGGGTACGTTCCTCCGGGGCGTCATCCATATCGGCGAGGACAGCCGCCCGGCGGGGAGGGTGGGGGACGCGCCCTCGGTCGCGCTCGCCCTGACGCTGGAACGCGCGGGGTTCGCCCTCGGCCGGCTCAAGACCGGCACGCCGCCCCGGATCGACGGGCGCACGGTGGACTGGGGCGGGCTCGAACGCCAGGAGGGCGACGACCCGCCGACGCCGTTCTCCACTATGACCGAACGGATAACGACGCCGCAGATCGACTGCCACGTCACCTGGACCACGCCGGAGGCGCACGCCGCGATCCGCGACAATCTCGGCCGCTCGCCGATCTATTCCGGGCGGATCGCGGGGCGGGGGCCGCGCTACTGCCCGTCGATCGAGGACAAGGTGGTGCGCTTCCCGGACCGCGAACGCCACCGGATCTTCCTCGAGCCCGAGGGGCTGGCCGACGACACGGTCTATCCCAACGGCATCTCGACCTCGCTGCCGGAAGACGCGCAGGACCGCTTCGTGCGCGCGATCCCGGGGCTCGAGCGCTGCCGGATCCTGCGCCCGGGCTACGCGGTGGAATACGACTTCATCGACCCGCGCGAGCTCGAACCGACGCTGGAGACGAGACGCATCCCGGGGCTCTTCCACGCCGGCCAGATCAACGGGACGACGGGCTACGAGGAGGCGGCGGCGCAGGGGCTGGTCGCGGGGATCAACGCGGCGCTCGCGGCGGCGGGCGGGCAGGCGCGCTTCGTTCCCGACCGGGCGGACGGCTATATCGGGGTGATGATCGACGACCTCGTCACCCAGGGCGCGCCCGAGCCCTACCGCATGTTCACCTCGCGCGCGGAGTACCGGCTGCTGCTGCGCGCCGACAACGCGGACCGGCGGCTGACGCCGAAGGGGATCGCGATCGGCTGCGTGCGAAGCGAGCGGGCGCGCGCGTTCGCGGCCAAGGCGCGGCGGATCGAGGACGCGAGCGCGCTGGTGGCCGCGCTCGAAGCCTCGCCGTCCGAGCTCGCCCGGCACGGCATCCGGGTGGCCCAGGACGGGGAGTGGCGGACGGCGGCGCGCCTCCTCGGCTATCCCGATATTGACATGGCCAGACTCGCCGCCGTCTGGCCCGAGCTCGCCCGGATCGCGCCCGACGCCGCCGAGCAGGTCGCGATCGAATGCCGCTACGCCGGATATCTCGACCGCCAGGCCGCCGATATCGAGATGTTCCGCCGCGACGAGCGGCTCGCGCTGCCGGCCGCGCTCGACTACCGGGCGATCGGCGGGCTCTCGGGCGAGGCGGTGGAAAAGCTCGACCGCGCGCGGCCCGGGACCATCGGCCAGGCGGCGCGCATCCCCGGCATCACGCCTGCCGCCGTCACCGCGCTATTGCGTCATGTCCGGCGCGCCCCCGCTCACGCCTGAGGCCTGCGCCAAGGCGCTTAATGTTTCACGTGAAACATTGGGCCGGCTCGAAACCTATGTCGACCTGCTGAAGCGCTGGCAGGCCCGCCGCAACCTGATCGGGCGCGGCACGGTCGCCGACATCTGGCGCCGCCACATCCTCGATTCGGGCCAGCTCGCGGCGCACCTGCCGGATGGGGCGCGGCGCATCGTCGATCTCGGCTCGGGCGCGGGGCTGCCGGGGCTGGTGCTGGCGATCATGACCGGGGCGCGGACGACCCTCGTCGAATCGGACGCCGCCAAGGCCGCCTTCCTCGCCGAGGCCGTCCGCGCGACCGGGGCGCCGTGCGAGGTCCGCCGCGCGCGGATCGAAGACCTCGAACCCTGGCCGGTCGACGTCGTGACCGCCCGCGCGCTCGCGCCGTTGTCGCGCCTGCTCGGATACGCCGCGCCGTTCGCCGCCCCGACTCCCGCCGATCCGCCGGTCTGCATCTTCCCCAAGGGCGCGCGCTGGCGCGAGGAATTGACCGAAGCGGCCGGGGCATGGCATATCTCGGCCCGCGACGCGCCGAGCGCGACCGAGCCCGCGGCGCGGATCCTCATCGTCGAGCGCTTCGCACGGACCGGCCGCACCGCATGACAGGCGACAGCACGACCCAGGGACGGGCCAGCATCGTCGCGGTCGCCAACCAGAAGGGCGGCGTCGGCAAGACGACCACCGCGATCAACCTCGCCGCCGCGCTGGCCGCGGTGAAGAAGCGGGTGCTGGTGATCGACCTCGACCCGCAGGGCAACGCCTCGACCGGGCTCGGCATCGCGCGCGCCGACCGCGCGGCGGGGAGCTACGACGTGCTCGCCGGGCGGGCGCGGATCGCCGACGTCGCGCGCGCGACCGAGATCCCGGGGCTCCTGATCGTCCCCGCGACCGAGGACCTCTCGGGCGCGGAGATCGAGCTCGCCGCCGCGCACCGCCGGGCCTGGCGCCTGCGCGACGCGCTGACCGGCGGAGGCGAAGGGGAGGCCGCGGCCGAGGCGGACTACATCTTCATCGACTGCCCGCCGGCGCTCGGGCTGCTCACGCTCAACGCGCTCGCCGCCGCCGACCGGGTGCTGGTGCCGCTGCAGTGCGAGTTCCTGGCGCTCGAGGGCCTGAGCCAGCTGGTGCGGACCGTCGAGCGCGTGCGGGCCAACTACAACCAGGAGTTGCGGATACAGGGCATCGTCCTTACCATGTACGACCGGCGCAACCGGCTGAGCGCGCTGGTGGCGGACGACGTGCGCGGCTTCTTCCGCGACAAGGTCTACGACACCGTGATCCCGCGCAACGTCCGCGTGTCCGAGGCGCCGTCGCACGGCAAGCCGGTGCTGCTCTACGACCACCGCTGCCCGGGCGCGCGCGCCTACATGCACCTCGCGGGCGAGATCCTGAGGCGCGAGCAGGGAGAGGCCGCATGACCGAAGACCCGAAATCGAAGCTCGGCCGCGGGCTCGAGGCGCTGTTCGAGGAGAGCGGGCCGGCGCGGCAAGCGCCCGGCGGCGGGGGCGGGGGCGCGTCGAGGCTCCCGGTCTCCGATCTTTCCCCCGGCCCGTTCCAGCCGCGCGAGACCTTCGAGGACGGGGCGATGGCGGCGCTGATCGATTCGGTCCGCGAGCGCGGCGTGATCCAGCCGCTGATCGTCCGCGCCGACCCCGACCCCGGGGCCGAGGGGCGCTACCAGATCGTCGCCGGCGAACGCCGCTGGCGCGCGGCGCAGGCCGCGGGGCTGCACGAGGTGCCGGTCCTCATCCAGGAGCTCTCCGACGCGGCCGCGCTCGAGGTCGCGCTGATCGAGAACATCCAGCGCCAGGACCTCACCCCGGTCGAGGAGGCCGAGGGCTACCGCCGGCTGACCCAGGAGTTCGACCGCACCCAGGACGAGCTCTCGCGCGCGCTCGGCAAGAGCCGGAGCCACATCGCCAACGCGCTCCGCCTGCTGCACCTGCCGGACACGGTCAAGCTGCTGCTCAACGGCGGCGGGCTCTCGGCCGGGCACGGGCGCGCGCTCCTCAACGCGCCGGACCCGACGGCGATGGCGATGGAGATCGTGCGGGGCAACCTTACCGTGCGCGAGACCGAACGGCTGATCGCCGGCGAGACCGAGCCCAGACAACGCCGCGGCCCGCGCCCGAGGACCGAGAAATCGCACGACATCCTGGAGGTCGAGCGCCGCCTGTTCCGCATGCTCGGCGTCAAGGTCACCGTCACCCCGCGCGGCGACGACGAGGGCGACCTGACGATCCGCTACACCACGCTGGAACAGTTCGACGATCTGGTGAAGCGGCTGAGCGAGGGGGTGTATTACGACGAGGGCAGGGTGACTTCGCGGGAGGAGGAGTGACTTGATCTTTTCGTTTCACAACTCATATATAGTGAAACGAATCGGTCGATCTTCCGACGGGACGACCCCTCGGAAGGCCGGACCGTCGAGCGGAGGGACCGGAGCATGATGGAAGCGGCGCCGACCCCGGTCGCGCAATTCATCGACCGTCTGCGCGAGACCGGCGGACTCAAGGGGACCGACATCGCGAATTTCGCCGGGGTCTCGGCGGCGACCGTCTCGCGCTGGGGAACCGGCCGCAAGTCGCCGCACCCGAAGGCGCAGCTCCTCGTCTCGGACCTCGCCTATGTCGTGATGCGCCTGGGAGAGTATTACGGTCCGGACGAGATCCGCGCCTGGCTCTACGCGCGGCATCCGCAGCTCGACGGCGCGCGCGCCATCGACCTGATCCATGACGACCGCACCGAGGACGTGCTCGCGATCCTCGACCGCCTCGACGCGGACGCCTATCTCTGAACCCGGCGCCGACAAACGGCGG
>JAPPHW010000356.1 GCA_028820945.1 Defluviicoccus sp. | reverse complement strand
ATCGAACGGACCCGGCATCAGGAGAACAGGATCGCGGACAGCTTGCGCCGTCCCGATACGGTCACCGGGTCGGTGGGACCCAGCACCTCGAACAGCTCCAGAAGCTGCTTGCGCGCCGCCTGTTCGTTCCACTCCCGCGCCCGCTTGACGATCTCGACCAGCGCGTCGATCGCCTCCTCGTTGCGGCCCTCGGCGTGGAGCGCCAGCGCGAGATCGAACCGCGCCTGGTGATCGTTGGGATCCGCTTCGAGCCGTGCCAGCAGCTCGCCCCGGTCGCCGGTCTCGGCCGTCTTTTCGGCCAGCGCCAGCGCCGATGCCGCGGCCTCCGCCTCGGCGTCGCCGCGCGCGTCCTCGGGCAGCGTGTCGAACACCTCGCGCGCCCGCGCGACTTCGCCCTGGCCGAGCAGCGCCCGCGTCAGGCCGGCGATGCCGGCGGCGTTGTCGGGCGCGTGCTGGACCACCTGGGCGTAGATCGACGCGGCGGCGCCGAAATCCTTCGCGTCCAGACGCTCGGCCGCCTGGGCGAGCGCGTCGTCGAGGGGGGACGAGACCGTCGTGCCGGCGTCCTTGGCGAGCTTGTCGATGAACGCCTTGACCTGGCTTTCCGGAAGCGCGCCCTGGAACGCGTCGACCGGGCGTCCGCCGGAGAAGGCGAAAACGGCGGGAATCGACTGGATGCGCAGCTGCTGGGCGATTTCGGGGTTCCGGTCGATGTCGATCTTGACCAGCTTGACCCCTCCGTTCGCCGCCCGGACGACCTTTTCGAGGATCGGCCCGAGCTGCTTGCAGGGACCGCACCAGGGCGCCCAGAAGTCGACCACCACGGGCGTCTCCATCGAGGCGTCGATGACATCCGCCATGAACGTCTCGGTCGACCCGTCCTTGATCGCATCGGCGGGCGCCTCGCCCGCCTGTCCCAAGATCGGCTCCATCGTCCTGCCCCCTGCGTCAGCCCCGCCGACGGGGTCGGCGACAAGATGGGCGAGGAGCCATACGGAAGCAAGCCCGGCGCGTCACTCCGCCGCCGCCTCGCCGAGGTCGACGACCGCCGGATCGTGGCCGAGCGCGCGGACGAAGCGCAGCAAGTCGGACGGCGCGATGGCCGTGGTCGCATCGTTGGACAGCGGGTGGAAATGCGCCCGCTCAGACCGCATCACGCCGGAATCGATGACCGGCCGCACCGCGCGCTCGTCGTCGTTGATCAGCGCGAACGGCGTGACCGCGCCCGGCACGACGCCGAGATGGGCGGCAAGCCGCTCGGGGCTGCCGAAGGACAGCCTCGCCGACCCGATCAGCGGAGCGAGCGCCTTGAGGTCGAGACGGCGGTCCTCCAGCGCGACGACGAGCCAGAGCGCCCCCTTCTTGTCCTTCAGGAACAGCGACTTGCAATGCGCGCCCGGCAGGCGGCCGCGCACCCTGCGGCTTTCCTCCACCGTGAACACCGGCGCATGGGTCTGGGTCTCGGTGACGATCCCGAGCTCCTCCAGGCGCTCGAACAGGACCCTCCGCCGGGCGGCGACGGTCTCCGGCGAAACCGCTTCGGTCATTCCTTCCCCCGCTCAACGCGGCGCGTGCCGCCGACTTGCGGCGACGAATATACACCGGCGCGGAGGCCGGGCGCCCCTGGCCGGGAGCGGCCGGTGGACCCCGGGGACGGGGTGGGTTATTCCGGGAGCCGCGGTATCGGGGAGAGGGCGATGAGAACTCAGGTGGCGGTCATCGGCGGCGGGCCCGCGGGCCTGATGCTGTCCCACATCCTGCACCTGGAGGGGATAGAGAGCATCGTCCTCGAAAGCCGTTCCAGGGCCCATGTGATGAAGCGCATCCGCGCCGGCGTGCTGGAGGCGGGTTCGGTGAAGCTGCTGCGCGACGTGGGCCTCGGCGAGCGGATGGACCGGGAAGGGCATCCCCACGACGGGGCCGCGATCGTCTGGGCCGGGCACGGGCGGTTCTTCATCGACACCAGGAAATACACCGGCAAGCGCATGATGGCCTACGGCCAGACGGCCATCACGGAGGACCTGTACGCCGCCCGCGAAGCCGCCGGCGGGGCGATCCTGGACGAGGTGGACGACGTCGAGCTGCACGGGCTGACCGGCGCTTCGCCGCATGTCACCTTCGAGCGCGAGGGAAGGCCCGAGCGCATCGACTGCGATTTCATCGCCGGGTGCGACGGCAAGCACGGCGTGAGCCGGCCGTCCATGCCGGCCGAAATCACGCGGGTCTACGAGAAGGTCTATCCGTTCGGCTGGCTCGGGGTGATGTCCGAGACGCCGCCGCTGGAGGACCTGGTCTATGCGAGCCACCCGCGCGGCTTCGCGCTGGCGTCGCAGCGCAACCCGATGCTCAGCCGCTACTACATCCAGTGCTCGCTCGACGACCGGATCGAGGACTGGCCGGACGAGCGCTTCTGGGAGGAGCTCAAGTCCCGCTACCCGGCCGAGATCGCCGACGCCATCGTCACGGGCCCGACCGTCGAGAAATCGATCGCGCCGCTGCGCAGCTTCGTGAGCGAGCCGATGCGCCACGGCCGGCTGTTTCTGGCCGGGGACGCCGCCCACCTGGTGCCCCCGACCGGCGCCAAGGGGCTGAACCTCGCGTTTTCGGACGTGTTCTATCTGTCCCGGGCGCTGATCGAGCATTACAAGGGCGGCGGCGACGCCTACCTCGACAGCTACTCCGACATGGCGCTCCGGCGGGTCTGGCATTGCGAGCGGCTGTCCTGGTGGATGACGAACCTCATGCACCGCTTCCCCGACGACACCGAGTTCGATCAGCGCAGCAGGGAGAACGAGCTCGAATTCCTGTCGATGTCGGACCACGCGCACGCGGCCCTCGCCGAGCAATATGCCGGCCTGCCCTACGAATCCTGAGGAGGCGGACTCCGGACCGGAAGCCCGCGGCGCGCCCGGCCTTTACCCTCCCGGCGTCGGCGGGGGCTCCGAGACCGTCGGGTCGGCGGCGGCGGCATAGGCCGCCTTTCTGCGCCACTCGGTGACGGCCTTCTCGAACTGGGGGCGCGCGCTGACGACGCCATACCAGCGCCGGACGGAGGGGTAAGGCGTGAAATCGTAGCCGCCGCCCATCAACGTGGTGACGGTCGGCGCCCAGGAAATGTCGGCAAGCGTATAGGCGTCGCCGACCAGCCACTCGCGACCCGTCAGGGTCCGGTCCATCTCCGCGAAAATCCCGTCGAGAAGCGCGGTCGCCCCTTCCAGATCGGCGTCCGAGAAGCTCTTGCCGCGGCTGTGCTTGCCGTGGAAAGTCAACAGTTCGGGGTCTTTTTGCAATTTCCAATAAAGCGTTTCTTCCTCTTCCGTCTTCTTCACCAACCTGGAATTGACCTTGCTGTACTGGAATGTCTTGATCGCCGGCAAATGCATGTCGCCCGACTTTTTCAGCCAGTAATCGATCTCCGCCTGGCGCTCGGAGGGCACCGATCGGAACCCCGGCGCGGGAAACGTCTCTTCGAGATAGACCATGATGTCGTTGGATTCGACGACGACCGTGCCGTCATGCACGAGCGATGGGACGAGTCCTTTCGGGTTAATGCCGAAATAGTCCTCGGAAATGTTTTCCTTCCTGCCAAGGTCGATGTGATGGCTGGTCCAGTCGAGGCGTTTTTCCTCCAGCAGCATCCGCACGCGCGCGGAACAGTTCGACCGGTTGGCGTGATAAAGGTGGAGCCCTTCGAGCGAACGCACGGCTTCGTCGGTCGGAACCGCGATTCCCATTCGATCTATTCTCCCGGTTTCGGTTTGCGATCGCCTCAGAACGCGTGAGCGAAGGTCTCGCGGTACTCCGCGAGTTTCTTGCGGAAGCCCGGTTCGGTTTCGCGGCCCGCCCGGGCGTGCGGAGAGTCTTCCGAAATCGCGTTGGACGGGAAATCGTCGAGTTGGCGAATGCTCGGCCTGCTCGTCATGCGATCCCACCAGGCCCGGGTCAGCGGATAGGGTTCGAGCCAGAAGTCCAGAAACCGCACCATCTCGATCACCTTGACGAACGGGGCCAGGTTGGCCTCGGCCAGCGTGAACCGGTCGCCCATCAGAAACGGCCGGCCGTCTTCGAGGGCCTTCTCCATTCTGCGAAAGATCGTCTCCAGCGCGCCGATCGCCCGCGGGACGTAAGGGGAGTCGAGACCGTCCAGCACGACCGATTTCTGACGGTACAGGCGATCGATGTTGGGAACGTATTTCCAGCGTTCCATGAACGTGTCCCGCGGAATGGTAAGCCGGAACTTGGTGAGCATGTTGATCACCGCGCAGGCCTCGAATCCGCGCTCGTCGAAAAGCTTGACCCATTCGGCCATGCGGAAGCGCTCCACGGGATCGTCGGGAGCCAGCGGCGGATCGGGTTTCAGGGTATCGATGTAACCGCAGATCAGGGAAGATTCGCGTATCGCGGCACCGTCATGGACCAGCGTCGGAACGGTTCCGTTCGGGTTTATGGCGAGATAGGACGGCTTGAACTGGTCCCGGTTCATCAGAACCATTTTGACCGGAGTCCAATCGACGATGCCTTTCTCCGACAGGGTGACTATCGCCCGGTTGGAACAGATCGAGTCGGTCTCTTCGAGGTAGTAGAGTTCCAGTGACATTATTTTCTCTCTTGGCGTATTTCATTTCCCGGAAGCTTAAGCCGCGCGAGCCTTCCCAGCCGATTTAGAGCTTCATTTTTGCAGGGATTTTATGGGGATTAAAAAGCCTCCTCGATGCGCCGGCACGGGACGCGAATTGCAGTCTGCCCGCACCCACCGCCCTTTTCCCCCGCTGTCACCCCGGACTTGTTCCGGGGTCCAGGGCCACAGGCACCGCCCT
>JAPPHW010000415.1 GCA_028820945.1 Defluviicoccus sp. | reverse complement strand
CGCGGAGGATCACCGCCTCGGTCTGGCCGCTGGTCTCCAGGAACGGCGCGTGGGGCTTGCCCTCGGTGTCCTCGAAACCCCGGATCGCCGACTGGATGATCCAGTTCTCCGGATCGGTGCCGCGGCCGGGAATTTCGACCAGTGTCTCGCATGTCGTCTCCAGCCCCTCATGCGCGGCGGCGATTTCCGCGAGCGCCTCGTCCAGCTCCCGTCTTGCCTCCTCGGGCGTCGTCCGGGGGCTTATGCGCATGTCGACATAGAGATCGCAGGCCGCCGGCACCATCGAGGGCTTGTAGGTCCAACCGCCCTGGATCGCGCCGACCGCGCCCTGCGGCGCGACCAGCCCGTCGGTGTGGCGGCGGGCATAGTCGTCGAACCACGCTTCGAGGCGGGTGACGACACGGGCCGCGTCGGCGATCGGGTTGCGGTAGGCCAGAAAGTGCTTGCGCCCGACATAGGTCTGGACGCCACGCACCCGCACCCGGAACCAGCAGAGCCCGACCTCCTCCCAGGCCACCGCGTAGCCCGGCTTGGCGATCAGCGCGAAATCGGGCGCCCAACCGTGCGACAGCATGTGCCGGCAGCCGCGCCCGTGGCCGACGTCGGGCCGGTCGTCGCCGGGGCGCGGGTTGGCCGGCGCCCCGCCCGCACCGAACGCCACCGTGAGGTTGCCGAGAAGTTCGACTCCAGTTGAAAGAACGGAACGTATTGCACTGATAATACTGACTATATGGGCCTTCGGATTATCGGCGCTGAGGCCCGTCACGCTGCCCTCGCCGACGATCGCCCTGGGGATCATGTGATCGGGTAGGCTGTCGCCGACCCAGGGGACCTCGTCCTCGGCGCGGCCGGTGAACGGGCTGTCGAGCGGCGCGAACAGCAGCAGTTCCGGCCCGCCGCCGGTGCCCCGCAACCGCCCGATGGCGTTCGCCGAGCGCGAGTCGAGCGTCTGCACCCCGGCATCGAGGCCGATTTCGGACATCGTGTGGACGAGCAGATCCGCGATGGCGCGCTCCTCGCCGAACGGGCTCGGCGTCTCGACCAGCCGCACCAGCAGGTCCCGCATCCACCGTTCGTCGAGCGTCGCGGCGCCGCGCTCGACCGCATCGCGGCGCGCGGCGTCGAGCGGAAGGGCCGCAGTTTCGACCGATTGCGGTGCCGACATGGCGTTCGCCCCCCGAGCGGTCGGCCGGAGTCTGCAAGAAACGGCGCAAGCGTACAATCGCACGGTCCGTTGTCATGCCGATCCGGCCTCGTGTAGGTTCGCCGCGATCGTCGAAAGGGCTGACCATGGAGAAGGATGCGGAGGCGTTCGTCGACCGTGCCGCCGCGGTGCTCGGGGTCGGGATCGATCCCGATCTGCGCCCCGCTGTCGTCGCCAACTTCGCCCATTTCATCGCTCTGTTCGAACGCATAGAAGGCTTCGAGCCGCCCAAGTCCCTCGACCCGCTTGCGGTCTACCGGCCTTGACGGGAACGGCGGAAACCGAGGTCGCGGCGGCGCTGGAAGCCATCGGGCGCGAGAACCCGCGGATCAACGCTTTCGCCGACGTGCTGGGCGACGAAGCGATCGCCCATGCGCAAAAGCTCGACCGCGAGGGCGCGTCGGCGGGACCGCTCGCCGGCCGGCCGTTCGCGGCCAAGGACTTGTTCGACGTAGCGGGACGCCCGACACGCGCCGGTTCTTCGATCCGCGCCGATGCCGCGCCCGCCGCGGAGGACGCGACGGCCGTCGCACGGCTGAAGGCGGCCGGCGCGGTGCTCGTCGGCCTGACTCACATGGACGAATTCGCCTACGGCTTCACCGGGGAGAACGCGCATTACGGCCCGGTGCGCAATCCGCGCGATCCCGAGCGGATCGCGGGCGGCTCGTCGAGCGGATCGGGCGCCGCCGTCGCCGCCGGGCTGGTGCCGGTCGCGCTTGGCTCGGACACCAACGGCTCGGTCCGCGTCCCGGCGGCGCTTTGCGGGATCTGCGGCTTCAAGCCGACCTATGGACGCGTTTCGCGGGCCGGCGTCGCGCCGCTCGCCTGGAGCTTCGACCATGTCGGCGTGCTCGCCGCGACGCTGGAGGACACCGCCGCCGCGCTCGACGCGATCCAGGGGCCGGACGCGCGCGATCCGGCGGCGAGCCGGGATGCACCCGACGCACTCGCGCCGCATCTCGGCGCGGGCGTCGACGGTCTGCGCATCGCCGTCGCGGGTGGGCATTTCGCGACCGGCGGATTTCCGGAGGTCTTCGCGGCCGTTCGGCGGGCGGCCGACTGCCTCGGCGCGGGCCGCGAGGTGGAGATTCCGGACAGTGACCGGGCGGGACCGGCGGCGCTGCTGATCACCTCCGCCGAGGCGGCGACACTCCATTTCGACGAGATCAGGACCCGCGACGCGGAGTTCGACCGCTTCACCCGCGCGCGCTGGGTCGCGGCGACGATGATCCCGCACGCCTGGGTCGCGCGGGCGCAGCAGTTCCGGCGGCGCTACCGGGAGATCGTGCGTGTGGCGTTCGAGGAGGTCGACATTCTGATTACGCCAACGACGCCGTTCCTCCCGACCGAGATCGGCCGGTCGCAGATCGAGATCGACGGCGAGACGCTGCCGGTGCGGGGCACGCTGGGGCGCTTCACCGCGCCGTTCTCCTTCGTGGGCTGTCCGGCGATGTCGGTGCCGGTGGCCGGAGAAGGCCCGTTCGCGCCGGGCGTCCAGCTTGTGGCGGCGCCGGGCAAGGACGGGTATCTGTTGCGCGCGGCGGCGAAACTGCGCGAGGAAGGGGTGGTGCGCGGGTGAGCGAAAACCTGTTGCAGCGGACGTTCCAGCGCGTCCTCGGACAATGGCGCGACATCGCCTCGGGCGAAGACCGCGCGCCGCTCGCGCCCGATCTCCCGGATCGCGACGCCGAACGGGTGCGCAAGCAGATGCGGGCCTGCCTGGAAGGCCGCGGCGGGGAAGTCTCCGCCCGCGCCCGCGCCGCGGCGCTCGGCCGGGCCTACCTGTCGCTCACGGAGGAGGGGCGAGCGCGCTTCCTGCGCATCCTCGCGACCGAGTTCGACACCGACCGCCAGGCCGTTACCGCCGCCGCGGCCGGGCTCGACGAGCTCGATGACTGGGGCGGGCGCAAGCGCCGCGAACGCCAGCTGCGCGACGCGCTCGAACCCCCGCGGATGCGCCTGCTCACCCAATTCAACGCGCTGCCCGACGGGGTCAAGTTCCTCGTCGACATGCGCGCGACCCTGCTGAGTCTTGCCGCCGACGACGAGGTGTTCGCCGACCTCGAGGCCGACCTCAAGTCGCTGCTCGCGAACTGGTTCGACGTGGGCTTCCTCGAGCTCCGCCAGATCACATGGGATACCCCGGCGGCGATCATCGAGAAGCTGATCGAATATGAGGCGGTGCACGAGATCTCGGACTGGGACGACATGAAGTCCAGGCTCGGCGCCGACCGCAGGTGCTACGCCTATTTCCACCCCCGCATGCCGGACGAGCCGCTGATCTTCGTCCAGGTCGCGCTGACCGAGGGCATCGCCGACAACATCCAGGGCCTGCTCGCTCCTCGCGGCGAGCCGGAAACGGACGAGGCGAACACGGCGATCTTCTACTCGATCTCGAATTGCCAGAGGGGGCTCGACGGGATCGGTTTCGGCGGCTTCCTGATCAAGCGCGTCGTCGACCAGCTTTCGGCCGAGATCAGGAGCGTTCGGAAGTTTGCCACCCTGTCGCCGATTCCAGGGTTCCGGGTCTGGCTCGACGGGTATCTGGACGCTCATTCCGGCGAGCTGCTGACGCGCGGGGAACGGCGGACGCTGGATTCGCTGGACGGCGGCGGAAGCGATGCCGAGTGCCTCGCCCACCTCATAGCCCGCCCCGGGTGGCACCGGGAGGAGGCGCTGTCGAAGGCGCTCGCGGCGCCCCTCATCCGGCTCTGCGCCCACTACCTCGCGCGCGAGAAACGAAAGTCAGGGCGCGCGGCCGACCCGGTGGCGCATTTCCACCTCTCCAACGGCGCGCGCATGGAGCGGGTGAACTGGCTCGCGGACAGCTCGGCCAAGGGAATCGCCCAGTCCTGCGGGCTTATGATCAACTACCTCTACGAGGTGGACTACATCGCCGGAAACCACGAATCCTACACCGGCGCCGGCGAGATCCCCGCCTCGTCGCGGTTCCGCGCGCTACTGCGCTGAAGGGTTCGGGTCGTGAGAACGACGCTCGCGCGCTGTTCCACGCCCTGCTGTCACCCCGGCCTTGAGCCGGGGTGACAGCGGCGAGACGGGCCCATGACCGCGACTCCCGTGACCGATCCGGCGAGCGCAGGCCCGCGCCTGGTCGGCGCCCGCGTCACCCGCCGCGAGGACCGCCGGCTCCTGCGCGGGCTGGGCGACTTCGTCGACGACCGGCGGCTGCACGGGCTTCTCCACGTCGCCTTTTGCCGTTCCGACGTCGCATTCGGCCGCCTGAACGGGATCGACGCGGCGGAAGCCCGGTCGATGCCGGGCGTAGTCGCCGTGCTCGCCGCCGAAGACCTCGCCGGGACGGTGCGGCCCATCCGGGCGACCTCGCGCATGTCGGACTACTACCCGACGCCCCTCTGGCCCCTCGTTCCCGACATCGTGCGCTACGCGGGCGAGCCGGTCGCCGCGGTGATCGCCGAAAGCCGCTATGCCGCCGAGGACGCGGCGGACCGCATTACGCTCGACATCGAACCGCTGGCGGGCGCGGCCGATCCGGAACGGGCGCTGGCCCCGGACGCTCCGCCTGTTCACGACGAAGCCGGCTCGAACGTACTCGCGGCCCGCCGGTTCGCGCGCGGCGACGTGGACGATGCGATG
>JAPPHW010000007.1 GCA_028820945.1 Defluviicoccus sp. | reverse complement strand
ACTTCGATGGTGATGGGATCGAGGCTCATGACGCGTCTCCCGCATCGATGACGAGATTGCCGTGCGCTTCGACCGTCGCGCTCTGGCCCGCGAGGACCACGGTCGTCGAGTCGAATTGCTGGATCGCCGCCGCGCCCTCGATCCGGTCGCCGGCGCGCAGCCGAGACCGGTCGTAGACCTTGCAAGGCACGAAGCCGCCGGCCTCGAAATCGTAGAGCTCGCGGGCACCGGTCTCGGCCGCGGACGGATCGCCGTCGCCGGCTTCGACCGGAGGCAGTTGAAGCTGCGGCACCGAAATCTCGGCTATGGTCCGGAAGGTGAACGTCTCGGCATCCTCGTCGGGCGCGCTCGCGCCGTAGACCCGGGCGTGGAGCGCGTCGAAACGGGATTTGAGCGCCGCCTTCTCCGCCTCGTCGACCGGGCGCGCCAGGCAATCCACCGCGAGCTGGTAGCCCTGGTGCAGATAGCGCATATCGATCTGGCGCCGGAGCACGACCTCGGCCTCGTCGAAGCCTTCTTCGCGCACGTCCGTTCGGGCGCGCGTCTCCAGGTCCTCGAACTCGGCCTCCATCGCCTCCGCCGACAGCCCCGCCAGCACGCCCACGGAGGACTTGACGTAGATGTGGCGGACGTCGGTCTGGAGCAGCCCGAAGGCGCTGTTGAGCCCGGGGGCGAGCGGCACGACGACCTGCGCTATTCCCACGTCCCGGGCGAGCGCCGCGGCATGCAGGGGCCCCGCCCCACCGAATGCGATCAGGGCGAAGTCGCGCGGGTCGGCCCCGCGCCGCTGGAAGGCGAGGCGGAGGTCGACCGCCATATTGGAGTTGACGATGCGCACGATTCCAGCCGCCGCCTCGATGACGTCGAGGCCGAGAGGCGCCGCGACCTTCTCCTCGACCGCGGCGCGCGCGAGGTCGGTGTCCATCGTCATCCGCCCGCCGAGCACGCCGCCCGCGCCAAGCGCGCCGAGGAGCAGGTTGGCGTCGGTCACCGTGGGCTCGGTGCCGCCGCGCCCGTAGCAGGCGGGGCCCGGATCGGCTCCGGCGCTGCGCGGGCCGACCTTCATCAACCCGTCCTTGCCGATATGGGCGACGGTGCCGCCGCCGGCGCCGAGGGTGGCAACCGAGAGCATCGGCGTCCCGATATCCTGCCCGGCGATGCGGCCCGAATCGGTCTCCTCGATCCGCCCGTCGGCGATCACCGCGATATCGGTCGAGGTGCCGCCCATGTCGAAGGTGACCACGTTCGGGCGGTCGACCAGCATACCGAGCGCCCGGCCCGACACCGCGCCCGCGGCAGGTCCCGACAGCAGCGTCTGGTTAGGGAACCGGGCGCCCAGATTGATCCGCATCAGCCCGCCGTGCGACTGCATCAGGAAGAGTTGCGGCGTCTCGATCCCGGCATCCTTCAGCGCCGCGCCGAGACGGAGCAAATAGGTCTGGACCTTCGGCCCCACATAGGCGTCGATCGCGGTGGTCGAGAGCCTGGGATATTCGCGGATGGTGGGCAGGATTTCGGACGAGAGGGATACCCTGATCCCGGGCGCCTCCTCGGCGACGATCTCGGCGGTGCGCCGCTCGTGCGCGGGGTTGCGGAAACTGAACAGGTAGCACACGGCCACCGATTCGATGTCCTTCGCGGCGAGCCCCCGCACCGCCTCGCGCAGCCCGTCCTCATCGAGCGGTGTCAGCACCGCGCCGGTGTAGTCGAGCCGCTCGACCGCCTCGGCGGTGCGCGACTGCGGCACCAGGAGGCGCGGCTTCCGGTAGAACGGGTCGAGCAGGTCGTCGGAATCCGGCTGCGACCAGCCGCGGGCCTCGTAGACCGCACGGAACCCCTCGGTGATCAGGAGGCCTGCGCGCGCGCCGTCCTCCTCGATCAGCGTGTTGGTCGCGACCGTGGTTCCGTGGACGAAGAAACCGATGTCGGAGGGCGCGATGCCCGTCCCGAACAGCTCCTCCAGCGCGTCGATCACAGCGCGCGAGGGATCCTCCGGCACCGACGGGACCTTCACCGCGCGCCGCTCGCCGGTCGCGGCTTCGAACGCGATCAGGTCGGTGAACGTGCCGCCGGTGTCTACACCCACCATCCAGGTCGTCATTACGCGCCCGCTTCCGTCGATGTCCTGAGGCATGGTTGCGACTGACGTCCGGGCGTCAACGCCCCGGCCGCGCCATTCGGCCTCTCAGGCGCCATAGAGAAGCAGGAACTTCCGGCTGGCAAGCTTCGCCCGCTTCCGAAGCCGGTCGCTCGGGGGTATTGCCATCGCGCCCAGCAGACGGCGCACCTGCGCATCGCCGAGGAGCAGGCCGATGAAGGTCTCGGCCGCCTCCCGGGGATCGTCGAAGGTCAGCACGCCCCGCGACCGGCATCGTTCGAGATACCGGACAAAGACCGGCAACGTGGCTTCGCGGCCCGCTTCGTTCAGTATGCGCGCGAGGGCGGGGGCCGTCCGCGCCTCCGAGATCGCCGCGCGGTTGATCGCCACCGCGCTCTCGCCCAACAGCAGCCCTGCGAGCGCGTTGCCGAAATCGGCAAGTGCCGCCTCGACCGGCGCATCGCCATCGAGATGTCCCTCGACCACGTCCCGGACGGCCTCGGCGTTGCGTTCGACGACCGCCTGGAACAGCCCCGGCTTGTTTCCGAACCAGGCGTACAGCGTTTCCTTCGAAGCCGAGGCGCGACGGGCCACTTCGAGCATCGTGGTATCCCGGTATCCGTACTCCGCCAGCGCGGCCACGGCCATGTCGAGAATGCGATCGCGCCTTCCCGCGCGGTCCGGTTCTTTCATCCTGCGGTGTCCCGAGAACCAACCGTTGACATAACCGTACCGATCGGTACAGTGCTGTCAACCGTACCGATCGGTACGGTTTAACGGGAGAGGCTTCCGAATGCTCGTCCGCCCGGTCGGCACGATGCGGTTGGTGCGCGGGAGGAGGAAGGGATCGTGAGAGCCCCTTCGGTCCCCGTGCCCTGGGCGCGGCTTCTGCAGCCGCTGGCGATTCTGGCGCTCCTGCACGCCGGGGCGATTTTCGGCTTCTTCTACGCTTGGGTCTGCTCGACCATGTGGGGGCTCGACGCGGCGGACCCCAATGTCGCGATTGCCGCCATGCAGGCGATGAACGCGAGCGTCCGCAACCCGGTCTTCGCGCCGGCCTTCTTCGGCACGCCGGCGATCCTTGCGGCGGCCGCGCTGGTGGCCTGGAAAGTCGAGGAACGCCGCGGCGCCCTTCTCTTCGCGTCGGCCGGCCTCCTGTACGTTATCGCAGCCATGGTTCCGACCCTGGCGATCAACGTGCCGTTGAACGAGACGCTGGCCGCGCTGGAAACTCCGCTGGATACCGCCGGTGCCCGCGACGCCTGGCAGGCCTATTCGAACCCGTGGCAGTTCTGGAACACGGTTCGCGCGGTGGCCGCGGGCGGCGCCCTCCTCCTCGCCGGCTGGGGCGTCCTGGGCATGGGTCGGGCGCCGCGCGCCTTGTTGTGAGGTTCCCGGGGGGCGGCTAAAGTCGATCCGGACCGGAGAACGGAGAATAGACATGGCCGCCGCGACACCGATGCTGAAGGAACAGGACGCGCTTTCCCCTCTCGCCTCGCGTTTCGTCGATGTGGATTCGCTGCCCTGGAAGCCGACGCAATGCGAGGGCGTCGAGATGAAGATTCTGCTGGAGGACCCCGACACCGGGCTGATGACGGCGCTGTTCCGCTGGCAGCCGGGCGCGAGGCTGCCGCTGCATGAGCATGTCGAGATCGAGCAGACCTACGTGCTCGAAGGCAGCATCCTCGACGACGAGGGCGAGGTGACGGCGGGCAACTATGTCTGGCGCCCGGCGGGCAACCGCCACGACGCCGTGGCGCCGAACGGCGCGCTGGTCCTCGGCATGTTCCTCAAGCCCAACAGGTTCCTCGACGGGGACCTCGAGGGCCAGGAACTGAAATAGCGCGCGTTCAACGGAGTAGCCCATGGCGACATCGGACGGATCGCGGGTCATCGCGATCGAAGAGCATTATTTCGACCCGGCCCTATCGGGGCTGTTCGCCGGACGGGACGACCGGATGCCGCCGCCGATCAGGGAACGCCTGCTCGACGTCGGGGAGGGCCGTCTGAAGGCGATGGACGAGGGCGGGATCGACGTTCAGGTCCTGAGCCACGGCGCGCCGGCGACCCAGAAGCTGGACGCCGAGACCGGGGCCGCGATCGCGCGGGAAGTCAACGACCGTCTGGCGGGGATCGTGGCCGCCAATCCGGAGCGCTTCCAGGGGTTCGCGGCGTTGCCCACCGCCAACCCGGCGGCGGCGGCGGACGAGCTCGACCGCTGCGTCGGCGAGCACGGCTTCAAGGGCGCCATGGTGCACGGGCTGACCAACGGCGCGTTCCTCGACGAGAAACGGTTCTGGCCGATCTTCGAGCGTGCGGCGGCGCTCGGAGTGCCGCTCTACATGCATCCGTCGATCCCGCACGAGGACGTGATCCAAGCCTATTACGCCGACTATATCGAGGCGTTTCCCGGCCTGCTGACCGCGGGCTGGGGCTTCACCGTGGAGACCGCGACCCAGGGCATCCGGCTGGTGCTGAGCGGCGTGTTCGATGCCTATCCGGACCTCAGGATCGTGCTCGGCCATCTCGGCGAGGGCCTGCCCTTCCTGCTGTGGCGGATCGACCAGGCGCTCTCGCGCACCGAGACGCCGCTGGAGTCCTTCCGCGAGACCTTCCGCGAGCATTTCTACATCACCACCAGCGGCAATTTCTCCGACCCGGCGCTTCTGTGCAGCGCGATGGAGATGGGAACCGACCGGATCCTGTTTTCCGTCGACTATCCCT
>JAPPHW010000372.1 GCA_028820945.1 Defluviicoccus sp. | reverse complement strand
CATCGTCATTCGGGTTGTTGACGCCGTCCAGCCGGATGGAGGTGGGATCGAACGCGTTGCCGAGATTGTCTGCGCTATCGAGATAAAAATCGCCCTTAACGTAACCACTGAACGAGACCGAGGTGTCGCTCCCCGGCAGCTTCCAGCCGCCCGTCTCGCCTGCGGTCACCGTCTTCTTCTCGGCTTCCTTCTGCGCGGCCTCGATCTTGGCCAGCCGTTCCTGCAGGGCCTGGATCTCCGCCTTGAGATCGTCGATCTCGCTGGCGGCGGCGGGAGCGGTGCCCAGCAACAGGGCGGCAGATACGCCGATCAGAGCAGTCTTGTAAGGAATTCTTCCGAACATTTTGGCCTCTCCGGCAAGAACGATTTCGGTAGTGTCAATCGGATACTAGCCAATATTGGCATCAATGGGAAACACTTAGCCCGAATTCTTTACCAGGGGCCGGTCCCGCGAAGGGGGTCGATGCGCGCGATCCCGCGATCAGTCGAGGTAATCCGCGATGTCGACCTCGCCCCATCCCCGGGGCCAGACGCGGTTGAAGTCGGACGGCTCCAGGCGGCTCTTCACCGTCGCGTCTATGGCCATCTTGCCGGAGACGCGGTTGAACGGATCGCCGGGGATGGGGGTGGCCGACGGGTCGCCGGGGTGCCCGCGGGTGCGGGCCACGATGCTCGCGTCGATCGCCGGGTCGGACCGCGTCGCGATCGCGTGATAGACCGAGCCCGGGTCGTCGAGGTCGGTGTCCTCCGAGACGGCGACCGCCAGCTTGGCGTTGTTGTATGGCGTGCTCATGACCGTCAGCAGCGCATCGGTCACCACGCCTTCGCGCGGCGTTCCGGCGATCTTGACGATGCACGACATCGCGCCGCCCCAGGTGGGGAAGCGCACGTCGACGACCTCAACGCCCATCTCGCGGAGGCGGTTGTAGAGGACGGCTTCGTGGCACAGCCGGGGCAGTATCTGGTGGTCGGTCTCGGGGACGGTCTGCACCGCGCGGTAGATCGGCCGGTCCTCGCGCATCGTGATCGCGGTGAAGACGACCGGCGGTTGCGGTGCCCGCGCGGGGATGCCGTACATCTGCGGGTTGGGGCCGCAATCCATCACCGAGGTCTCGCCGAGCCGCAGGAGGCCTTCGACCACGATTTCCGCCATCGCCGGGACCGTGAGGTCGACGGTCTCGCACGGCACCATCTCGACGTCCTGGTCCATGATCGTGCCGAACATGTCGGTCTCGCCCCAGGAATCCATGTGGACGCCGGCATAGTTGCCCATGATCTCCCAGGCCGGCGGCACGCCGGCGACGAAGGCGATGGGCACCTCGGTCACCCCCATCTCGCGGTACCGCTGGAAGATGACCGTCGTGTCGCGCGAGACGAACAGGCTGAACCCGGTATTCGGCCCGGTGATCGTGGTCAGCGCGTTCATCACGTTGTAGTGGCCGGTCAGCGGATCGCGCACCCAGCTCATGCAGGTCATCATCGGGTTGGGGTCGGAGTCGGACTGGTAGCAGATCGGCAACCGGCGGATGTCCACGTCGCCGCCGGTGAGGACGACCTCCTTGACCGGACCGGTCGCCACCTCGACCGTGCCGCGCGGCGGCTGGCGCAGCCGGTAGGCGAGGGTCTTGAGAAACTCGTCCTCGGCGACGCCGAGCGCGCGCGCCTGCAGGTTGCGGTTCTTGACCAGGATGTCGACCACCCGGAAGCCGGGCTTTTCGACGATGTTCTCGAACAGGATCGGGTTCTCGCTCTGCGCGGCGACCGCGCCGACATGCTCGATGCTGACCGGCTTGGTAACCACGGTGACGACGTCCTCGTTGGTCTTCAGGAACCCGCGCAGGTCCTTGTCGAGAACGAAATTCCGGCCCTCTCTCGGTACCGGCGCGTCGGGCAGGTCGGGCTTGCCTCGAATCGGGGCGCGCATGCGTCCTCCAGGGAATTGCAGGGGCCCGGGAATGAAGCCGGCGCGGCCGTTCGGGGTCAACCCGTTCCTCCATACGGCGCCGGCGCGCCCGCTCGGCCGCGGCGGGGCCGCCGGGAAGTCGGCTCCGAACGTGGGCTGTCTCCCTCGGGGGCGTTGGGTCTTGCACCTATTGTCGATACTACTTATACATACATTCGATGGAATTCGAATGGGACGAGGCCAAGAACCGGACGAACGTCCTCAAGCATGGAATCGATTTCGAGACGGCAAGACGGGTTTTCGACGGTCCGGTGCTGTCGTGCCGCGACAGCCGCAAGGATTATGGCGAGGTTCGCTACATCACCATCGGACGCGTGGGCGACACCGGGTTGATCGTCTTGGCCCACACGGATCGCGGCGGGCGGGTACGGCTGATTTCCGCCCGCCCGGCCTCTCGCAAGGAAAGGCAGATTTGGCATGCGCACATACGATAAGCCGCTGACTCCGGAGCAGATCGCGAAGGTGAAGGACGCGGACATCGACTTCAGCGACATCCCGGAACTGGACGAATCGTTCTGGCGCGAGGCGGAACTCGTCGAACCCGACCCGACCGAGCAGATCACCATCCGTGTCAAACGCTCGGTGCTCGATCATTTCAGGGCGCCCGGCAAGGGCTACCAAACGCGCATCAACCGCGTACTCGAAAGCTATGTGAGGGCGCGGCGGGAGGCGGGGTGACGGCTCGGGCGCTCCTACCCCACGCCCACCCCCTCCAACCGCAACAGGAACCGCTTGGTCTCGACCCCGCCCTTCCCCGAGTACCCGCCGATCCCGCCGCCCGCGGCGACGATGCGGTGGCAGGGTATGACGATGGGGATCGGGTTGCGGCCGCAGGCGTTGCCGACGGCTTGCGCGGCGGAGCCGATGGCGCGGGCGATCTCGCCGTAGGTGCGTGTCTCGCCGGGCGGGATCCGCTGCATCGCGCGCCAGACCCTGAGGTCGTGCGCGGTGCCCTCGGGCGCGACGGGGAGGTCGAAATCGTACGGCTCGCCCGCGAAATAGGCGGCGAGCTCGGCCGCGGCGCGGTCCAGCAGGTTCGAGTCGTCCTCGCGCGCCCCCCGTCCCCAGCCGAGCCGGATCAGCGCGCCGTCGCGGGCCTCCAGCGCGAGCGGACCGAGCGGGGACTCGACCGTGCGCTCCACCTCCCTACCCCCGCGCCATCGCCGCGCGCAGCCCGTCCGCGTCGGTCGCCGGCAGCGAGCAGGTCTGGCCGACGCAGACAAAGGCCGCCGCCCTTCCGTCGACCCCGCCCTTGCCGTGCGCCGGGTGGGATCGGGGCAGCTCCGTCCCCGGCTCGACCACGGCGATCGTCCGCGCGACGGCGGGGGCGCGGAACGCGGCGTCGAGCAGGGCTTGCGTGTCGCCCGCCTTGCGCGCGCCGGCGACGACGACCTGCGCGCCTTCGAGCAGCATCTCGCTTGCGTTCATCAGCGTCGCCAGCGGGAAGAAGTTGCGCCCGATCTGGCCCGAGAAGGCGGCGATCAGCGCCTCGGCGCGGTCGCGGTAGCGCGCCTCGCCGGTGATGAGCGCGAGCCGCGCCAGCACCTCGGCGGCGAGCCCGTTGCCGGACGGCGTCGCGTCGTCGTCGGCCGACTTGGTGCGGACGATCAGCGCCTCGGCGTCGTCCGCGGTGAGGAAGTAACCGCCCTCCGCCGCGTCCCAGTAATGGGCATCGAGCGCCGCGACCCAGGCCTCCGCCTGGGCGAGGCAGGAAGCGTCTCCCGTGACCTCGTTGAGCGCGAGCGCGGCGCGGGCCATCGCCGCGTAGTCGTCGAGGGTGGCGGCGTGCTTGGTCCTGCCGTCGCGGTGCGCGTGGAACAGCCTGCCGTCCGCCTGCATGGTCTCCGCCACGAAGCGGTAGGCAGTCCGGGCCGCCTCCAGCCATTCCGGCTCGCCGAACACCGCGGCGGCGTTCGCCATGGCCGCGATCATCAGCCCGTTCCAGTCGGCGAGCACCTTGTCGTCCCAGCCCGGGCGGATGCGCTCCGCCCGCAATTCCAGCAGGGTCTCGCGGCAGGCCGCGAGCCTCGCCTCGTGGGTCGCCTCGAACGGCCCCGCGCCGTGGTTGCGGTGGAGGATCGCCTTGCCCTCCCAGTTGCCGTCGGCGCTCACGTCATAGGCCGTCTTGAACAGCGCGGCGTCGGTCCCGAGCGCGGCGTCGATCTCTCCCTCGGTCCAGACGTAGAACTTGCCCTCCTCGCCTTCCGAGTCGGCATCGAGCGTCGCCGCGAACCCGCCGCCCTCGGCGATCATCTCGCGCAGAACCCAGCCCACGGTCTCGCGGATGCGCGCCTCGTAGAGCGGGTTTGCGGTCTCCTTCCAGGCGGCGGTCAGCAGGTCGAGGAGCTGCGCGTTGTCGTAGAGCATCTTCTCGAAATGCGGCACCAGCCAGCGCGCGTCGGTCGAGTAGCGCGCGTAGCCGCCGCCGAGATGGTCGTAGATCCCGCCCTGGCTCATCTTGTCGAGCGTCAGCAGCACCGCGTCGCGCGCCGCGGTATCGCCGTTCCGAAGATACGCCCGCCACAGCAGCTCGAGCACCGACGGGTTGGGGAACTTGGGCGCGGTGCCGAGCCCGCCCTCCACCATGTCGAACTGGCCGGCGAGCCGGCGCGCCGCCTCGTCGTTGACGGATACGGGGATATGCGCCCCCGCCTCCGACCGCGCCATCTCGGCGATGCGCTCCCTGAGCGACTCCGCCGCCTCGCCCGCCTTCTCGGGCGTCTCGCGCCACACCTTGGCGAGCCCTTCCAGCACGTCGGTGAAGCCGGGCCGCCCCCAGCGCCCGGTCGGCGGGAAGTAGGTGCCGCCCCAGAACGGCTCGCCGTCCGGCGTCAGGAACATGGTCAGCGGCCAGCCGCCCTGCTGGCCCATCATGTGCAGCG
>JAPPHW010000343.1 GCA_028820945.1 Defluviicoccus sp. | reverse complement strand
CCGGCCAGACCGCCCCGAGAGGACGATCACGCCCTCCAACTGCCGCATTTAGGGTGAAATATTTTCGCTGGGCGCGCGGTTTCTCCCTTCCGCGAGTCCGTTGAGGGGGGATCGGGTTGTCCTGCCAGATGCCTCCCAGTATTTCCCCCCTGCGACTTGCGGAGCCGAAGTCGTTGGCTCGGCCTTGGCTCCGCTCCTTTTTTGCGCGATCCCGATTGTGGCGGATGGGGTGGGATTCGAACCCACGAGACGCTTGCGCGCCTGCCGGTTTTCAAGACCGGTGCCTTCGACCGCTCGGCCACCCATCCGTTCCGCGAAAGCGCCGCGGCCCGTCGCGCCATGGAAAACTGAACCCCTTGGGGGCCGATTGCAACCCGCCCAGGCCTGTCGCCCGCGCCGGCCGATTGGTCTAGGATAGGGCGCTTGGGAGAGATGCCGATGCAGACGCTGGTGCTCGAGAATACGGCCCCGTTCCAGGGGCTTTGCGAACTGGTCGCCGACGACGAAGGGCTGTTCGCGAAAGAGGGGCTCGAAATCGAATGGGTCGACCGCGAGGCCGGTGTCGACAGGCGGACCCGCGTCGACATTCTGGGTCCGGAGGGCCTCGATCCCCACTCGAGCCACGGCAAGCTCTTCGAAGAGGGCAGGGCGGACATGTACAACGCCTGCGAGTGGGGAAATTACTGCCGGGTGCAGGATTCGGGCATCGCGGGCGGGCGCCAGATCGGCCGGCGCTCGATCGTCACCTACGCGGCGATAGCGGTGCGTCCCGATTCCGACGTGTTCACCGTGCAGCAGCTCGCCGACCGGCTGGTGGGCGTCCCGTTCTATTTCGGCACCCACTATCTCGCCCTTCACATGCTCGAGGGTTTCCTGCCGCGCGACCGAATCAGGGTGTGCAGCGCCCCGATGGGCTCCCGCTTCCGCCTCGATTCGATGATGTCGGGCGAGATCGAGGCGACCACGCTGACCGAGCCCTATATCGCGCTCGCCGAGAAGAAGGGCTGCCGTATCCTCACGGCCGCGTTCTACCACGGCACCGAAGTCGCTTCGGACAAGGTCGATGCCGGCACCTACGCGCGTTTCAACCGTGCCGTTCGGGAGGCGGTGCGCCGGATCGACGCCGACAAGACGAAATATCTGCGCTATTTCATCGACTACCATGCCGGCGACCCGGAAATCGCGGCGCTGAGCGTCGCCGATCTCCGCCCCAGCCGGATCGTCGTCGTCGAGCCGGCGCCCATCCCCGACCGCGAGCTCGAACGGACCGCCGCGTGGATCCGAAGCTGGGGCATGCTGCGCGAGACCGAAGACGCGGCATCGCTGATCGATTTCGGGGTACAGTCGGCGGCCCACCACGCCGTGGAATAGAGCCCGCCGGCCGGCCCATGCGTCGCTTCCGCCATCGCTGACCGCGGAACCGGATCCCCGGGGAGAAGATCTTGGCAGAGAGAACGACTTACGACTACGTGATCGTCGGCGCCGGGTCGGCCGGCTGCGTGCTCGCGAACCGGCTGAGCGAAGATCCCGAAGTCAAGATCCTGGTCGTCGAGGCCGGCGGCCGGGACAGGGATCCGATGATCCACATCCCGCTCGGGTGGGGGAAGATTCTCCAGGAACGGCGCCACGACTGGATGTACTTCACCGAGCCCGAGCCCAACCTGGACAACCGGTCGATCGAATGCGCGCGCGGACGGGTGGTCGGCGGCTCGTCGTCGATCAACGCGATGGCCTATGTCCGCGGTCACCGGGGCGATTACGACCGCTGGCGGCAGAAGGGCTGCCCGGGATGGTCCTACGCGGACGTGCTGCCCTACTTCAAGCGGTCCGAGGACTGGGAAAGAGGGGACGACGAATATCGCGGCAACGGCGGTCCGCTCACCGTGCGGGCGGGGATCTTCGACGATCCCGTGCTGCACGCCTTTATCGAGGCCGGGCGCGCGGTCGGCCACGCGTTCACCGAGGACTATAACGGGGCCCGGCAGGAGGGCTTCACCTGGATCCAGCAGACGATCCGGAACGGGCGCCGCTGCAGCGCCGCCGTGGCCTATCTCAAGCCCGCGCTGAAGCGCCCCAACGTGACGCTCGAAACCGGCGCGCTCGTCACCCGCCTGCTGATCGAGAACGGCCGCGCCGCCGGGCTCGAATTCGCCCGGAACGGGCAACCGACCGAGGTGGGCGCGGACCGCGAAGTCCTGCTCGCCGGCGGCGTGATCAACTCGCCGCAGGTGCTGATGCTGTCGGGAATAGGCCCCGCCGACGAGCTCGCCGAGCACGGAGTCGACGCGGTGCACGATCTGAAGGGCGTCGGCAAGAATCTGCAGGATCACCTGTCGGCGACCGTCTCCTTCAAGCGCGACGACCGCGGCACCTTCCACCGGCAGATGAGGATGGACCGGCTGGCAATGGACGTGCCGCGGGCCTATGTGGCGGGCTCCGGGCCGGCAACCGACCTGCCCGGCGGGATCATGGCTTTCCTCAAGTCCCGCCCGGAGGTCGAGCTTCCCGACATCCAGTTCCTGTTCCGTGCCCTGCCGGACGATACCTGGCCCTGGTTTCCCGTCGTGAAGCCCGCCTGGGCGGACGGGTTCGGCTGCCGGCCGGTGCTGCTTCGTCCGCAGAGCCGGGGCGAGCTCAAGCTCGCTTCGGCCGATCCGCGGGACAAGATCCGCATCCACCAGAACTTCCTTTCCGAACAGGCGGATGTCCGGACGATCCGCGACGGGGTGAAGCTGGTCCGGGAGGTCGGCCGGCAGGAGCCGTTGAGGAAGTTCGGCACCGTCGAGGTCGATCCCGGCCAGGACGTGACCAGCGACGACGATATCGACGCGTTCGTGCGGCGCAACGCGGCGACCGCGCACCATCCCGCCGGCACCTGCCGCATGGGGAGCGACGACATGGCGGTGGTCGATCCGGAATTGCGCGTGCGGGGCATCGATGCGCTCCGCGTGGTCGATGCCTCGGTGATGCCGGATCTCGTCGGCGGCAATATCAACGCACCGGTGATCATGATCGCCGAACGCGTCTCCGACCTGATCCGCGGCCGCGAGCCGCTGGCCCCCGCCGAGGCGTGAGCGTTATCCCTGTCCGGGCGGGTCGGGTCTCCGGATCGCCTCGCGTTTTGTGAAGAGGCGCCCGCGTGCGGATTTTCTGTCTCGATCTCGAAGGCGTGCTGATTCCGGAAATCTGGATCGGGCTCGCCGAACGCACGGGCATCGATGCGCTCAGGGCGACCACGCGCGACGTTCCCGACTACGACGCGCTGATGCGCCAGCGCCTTGGGCTGCTCGAAGAGCACCGCCTGGGGCTGCGGGACGTCGAGGCGGCGGTCGCGACGATGGCGCCGCTTCCCGGCGCGCGCGAATTTCTCCGCTGGCTCCGCGAGCAGGGGCCCGTGATCATCCTGTCGGACACCTATCGCGAGTTTGCCGGCCCGCTGATGGCGCAGCTCGACCTGCCGACGTTGCTTTGCCATTCCCTCGTCGTCGAGGAAGGCGGGCGCATCGGAGATTATCGGCTGCGGCATCCCGACCACAAGCGCGCGAGCGTGGAAGCCTTCCGAACGCTCAACTTCCACGTCACCGCGGCCGGCGATTCCTACAACGACATTGCCATGCTGCAGGCGGCCCATGCCGGAATACTGTTTCGCGCCCCCGCGGCGGTTCGCAAGGAATATCCGGAGTTCGTCGCGGTCGAGGATTACGACGCCCTCAAGGAATCGATCCTGAACTGCGGCCGAATATAAATTTTTCGCGCTTTATTCTTTTTTCGGTCAGCCGATAGGATAGGGCGGTGTTGCAAACCGGAGATATCGAGATGACACGTTTCAAGGGACTCTGCCTTGCTTTCGCGGGCACCATTCTGATGGGCGCCGGTCCGGCGCTCGCGGACATCGCCATCGCGACGGTGGGACCGATAACCGGGCAATACGCTTCGTTCGGCGAGCAGATGAAGCGCGGGGCCGAGGCGGCGGTCCGCGACATCAACGCGAAGGGCGGCGTACTGGGACAGAAGCTGAAGCTGGAAGTCGGCGACGACGCCTGCGACCCGAAGCAGGCGGTCGCGGTCGCGAACGACATGGCCTCGAAAGGCGTGCGCTTCGTCGCCGGACATTTCTGCTCGGGTTCGTCGATCCCGGCATCCAACGTCTATGCCGACGAGGGGGTGATCCAGATTTCCCCGGCCTCGACCAATCCGAAGCTGACCGAGCGCGGTCTGGCGACGACCTTCCGGACCTGCGGCCGCGACGACCAGCAGGGCATAGTCGCCGGCAAATTCCTGGCCGAGACGTTCGGATCGAGCAAGATCGCCATCCTTCACGACAAGACGGCCTACGGCAAAGGGCTTGCCGACGAGACCCGCAAGGCCCTCAAGGCCAACGGCAAGACGGAAGCGCTTTACGAAGCCTACACCGCCGGCGAGAAGGACTATACGGCGCTCGTTTCCAAGCTGAAGCAGAACGGGATCGACGTGGTCTATCTCGGGGGATATCACACGGAAGCCGGCCTCATCGTCCGCCAGATGCGCGCCCAGGGCATGAAGACCCGGATGGTTTCGGGCGACGCCCTGGTCACACAGGAGTATTGGGCGATCACCGGCGACGCGGGCGAGGGCACGCTGATGACGTTCAGCCCCGACCCGCGCAAGAATCCCGGCGCGAAGCCGCTGGTCGAGCGGTTCCGCAAGGACGGCTACGAGCCCGAGGGCTACACGCTCTACACCTACGGGGCGATCCAGGCCTGGGCGCTAGCGGTCGAGCGCGGGAAGTCGACCGACGCCGATCCCGTGATCGCGCAGCTCCGGGCGGGCAATTTCGATACCGTCCTCGGGAATATCGGGTTCGACGCCAAGGG